>NZ_JBWKMK010000128.1:0-23940 GCF_056431365.1 Acinetobacter seohaensis | reverse complement strand
TTTATTTCAGAGCAGAATGAATTACGCAGTCTTACGCAAATCTTTACGCAAAATTTTACCTACGTTTGATTTTGGCAATTCATCCATAAACTCCACATAACGTGGACGTTTATAGCCAGTTAAGTTCTCTTTAGCGAATGCTAATACTTCTTCAGTGGTCAATGATGGATCTTTTTTCACCACAAATAGTTTTGGCACTTCACCTGATTTTTCATCTGGCACACCAATTGCTGCTACTTCCAAGACTTTCGGATGCTTCGCAATGACTTCTTCAATTTCAGATGGATAAACGTTAAAGCCTGATACCAAAATCATGTCTTTTTTACGGTCTACAATTTTCACATAGCCGCGTGAATCCATGACACCAATGTCACCTGTACGGAAGAAACCATTAATCATCACTTTGTCAGTTTCATCTGGACGGTTCCAATAGCCTTTCATGACTTGTGGACCACGGATTGAAATTTCACCTTGCTCACCTAGTGCAACTTCATTGCCGTCATCATCCAAAATAGCCACTTCAGTTAATGGCAATGGAATACCAATGGTACCACTAAATTCGTCAGATGTAGGTGGGTTAGCCGTTGCCACAGGTGAAGTCTCAGACAAGCCATAACCTTCAATAATGTTGGTGCCTGTGACTTTTTTCCATGCTTCAGCAGTTGAAGGCAATACGGCCATACCACCACCCATCGCCATTTTCAATCGGCTGTGATCAAGCTGTTTAAACTCTTCATTGTTCACAAGTGCATTGAATAAGGTATTCACCGCAGGGAAGAAAGTTGGTTGATATTTACGTAATTCTTTCATTACCGCAGGTAAATCACGCGGGTTTGGAATCAATACGTTTGCTTGACCTTTGTACATGCCGTAAAGCGCACACACCATGAATGCAAAGATGTGATACAGCGGCAATGCACAGAAAATACGATCATCTGGCTGACCATCTTTCGCACCAAATTTACTTTGGAAAATACCATCACATTGCAGCATGTTTGCCACAAGGTTACGATGCGTTAATTCTGCACCTTTAGATACACCTGTTGTACCACCTGTGTATTGCAACACAGCAGTATCACTTAAAGTTAAGCTTGGGCGTTTGTAGTTGCTTGGGCTCACTTTGGAAATTGCTGCATTAAATTTAATGTGACCCGGAATGTTCCATGCTGGAATTTGCTTACGCACTGAACGTAAAACAAAATTCACCAAGGTACCTTTTAATGCACCTAACATATCGCCCACAGAAGCAACAACCACATGCTTCACAGGAGTTTTACCAATAATTGCCTGATAAACCGATGCAAAGTTTTCGATAATCACTAAAACTTCAGAACCAGAGTCATTTAATTGGTGCTCTAACTCACGTGAAGTATAAAGTGGGTTCACGTTCACCAATACTAAGCCTGCACGCAACACCGCTAATGCAACCACTGGATATTGAAGTACGTTCGGCATCATTACGGCAACACGCGAGCCTGGTGCTAAACCTAAGCTTTGTAAATAGGTTGCAAATTTACGGCTAGCTTCTTCTAGTTCACTAAAGCTTAAAACTTTATCCATAAAGATAAAGGCATCACGTGAACCAAATTTTTGGAAATTACGTTCAAAAATGTCTACGAGTGACGTATTTTCTGCAGGCAGTTCTACAGTTTCTGGAATTCCTCTCTTTTGGTATTCAGCAAACCAAATCTTTTCCATAATGCCAATTTCTCCAATCAGTAATCCTTAGTTTTAAACTATTTTTCTCAATACAGGACGTCGTTCTTTGCTTGTTTATGTCCCGTATTGCATCCATTTTCACGAATACAAACCATATATAACGTATTTTGCTTAAAAAACGCTAGTATTATCTTTGAATTAACAGTTTATTTGCTTTTTGGTAACCGCGTGGTAAGAGATGACCTTTCGTGCCGCGCTTCGCCACATACTTCAGCAAATCGTCGCCTTTGAGTTTGAGTTGTTGCTGTCCTGCAAATACTTGAATTGCTTCATCTAAACTTAAAGGTAACATAGACACCAACTGATCTTTTTCTTCAAGTTGTATCAATTTATTACCTTTACCTTTGTTCAAAATTGGCAATTCTGACAGTTCAATCACCAGTAAACGCCCTGCTGAACTGAGCAGTGCAACATGACTCGCGTGTTCAATCATTTGCAAGTTCATCACTGTCGATTGTTCAGGCAAAGACAGGAATGCTTTACCTGCTTTGGCATTGGTATCTAACTGTTTGGCCTGTGTTTTAAAACCATAACCTTTACTGCTGGCTGCTAGAATTTCAGCTTCATCATCGGCAATTAGTAATTGTTTAAAGCCAACGCCACTGGCAGGAGCGAGTTTTGAACTTAATGGTTCTCCCAAGCCACGTGCCGAAGGCAAGCTATTAATTGGCAACGCATAACTGCGTCCCGTATCATCTAAAATATAAACGCGCTGATTGGATTTGCCTTGTGCATGACTGAGATATTGATCACCCGCACGGAAGTTTAGATTTTCCGCATCGACCTCATGCCCTTTGGCACAACGAATCCAGCCTGCTTCAGACAACACCACCGTCACAGGGTCGGCAGGTAGCATATCTTGTTCATTAATTGCAGTCGCTTCGGCACGCAATACAATCGGTGAACGACGATCATCACCAAATTTTTTCGCGTCTTCTTTCAACTCACTGATAATTAAGTTTTTCAATGATTCAGGATTCGCCAATTGTTCACGAATAATGGCAGCACGTGCTTCTAATTCTTCTTGTTCACGGCGAATTTCCATTTCTTCAAGCTTGGCTAAATGGCGTAGCTTTAACTCCAAAATGGCTTCGGCCTGAATTTCATCAATACAAAAATGCGCCATCAACTCGGCTTTAGGATGATCTTCTTCACGAATAATCCGAATCACGGTATCAATATCTAAATAGGCAATCAGCAAACCTGCCAAAATGTGCAATCGCTTTTCGATTTTATTAAGATGATATTGCAAACGACGTGTGACGGTATTTTTACGAATCTCAATCCATTCCAGCAAAATACGACGAATCGATTTCACCTGTGGACGACCATCTGCGCCAATCATGTTCATATTGACACGATAGCTCGATTCTAAATCGGTCGTGGCAAACAAGTGACTCATCACCGCTTCGGCATCAATACGATTAGAACGCAGTACAATCACCAAACGAGTTGGGTTTTGGTGATCAGATTCATCACGCACATCGCTTACTAACGGCAGTTTTTTCGCCTGCATTTGATCGGCAATTTGGGTAATGATTTTTGAACCCGAAACCTGATACGGCAATTCGGTAATCACGATTTCATTTTTTTCGATGCTGTACACCGCACGCATACGGTAACTACCGCGACCTGTACTTTGCATTTTCAGCAATTCTTCAGGTGGGGTAATAATTTCAGCTTTGGTCGGTAAATCTGGCGCAGGAATATATTCTGCGACTTTTTCATCGGTTAAATTTGGGTTGCGAATCAGGGCAATTGTGCCTTTCACCACTTCACGCAAGTTATGCGGTGGAATATCGGTCGCCATCCCCACGGCAATACCTGTGGTGCCGTTAAGCAAAATATTCGGTACACGCGCAGGCAAATTGACAGGTTCTTTTAATGAGCCATCAAAGTTATCTTGCCAATCACAAGTACCTTGCCCCAATTCCGCCAAAAGTACTTCACTATATTGCGATAGTTTGGCTTCGGTATAACGCATGGCGGCAAACGATTTAGGATCATCGGGTGACCCCCAGTTGCCCTGCCCTTCAATAAATGGGTAACGATAACTGAACGGCTGCGCCATCAACACCATAGCTTCATAACAAGCAGAATCACCATGTGGATGGTATTTACCCAATACATCCCCTACGGTACGGGCCGATTTTTTCGGTTTGCCGCTGTGCTTGAGTCCAAGCTCACTCATGGCGTACACAATACGGCGTTGTACAGGTTTCAAACCATCGCTGATATGGGGTAATGCACGATCCATAATCACGTACATGGCATAGTTAAGGTATGCACGTTCAGTAAATTCTGCTACGGAACGGTTTTCTGTTGCATGATGCGCAAGGCTTGTCATAAAACCTGTCGTCCTAAATCATTTGTTTTTGTATCAATCGGCTTATGCTATGCCGCAGCAGCATCCTGCACAAGGGCTAGTAAGGATGCTCTGCGACAATTTGTGTCTTATGCCGTAAAAATATTCATTTTATAAAAAACAGCAATGCAAAATATACGATGGCTGGTGGTCATTTTACAAACCTATCGACTCTAAAGTTCTGCCTTTGGTTTCTTCACCCAACACCACAATCACCAAAGCAACGGCCAATAAAACCGCGGTAAACATCATAAAGACATAACTAAAGCCATTTTGCATGACCATCATGTGTGTGACCACCATTGGGGCGATAATACCGCCCATACGCCCAATCGCCGAGGCCCAACCTGAACCAAAAGCACGAATATTGGTTGGATATTGTTCAGGAGTATAAGTGTATAGCACACCCCATGCGCCCAAGTTGAAGAACGACATCAAACAACCCCAGAACATGATCATCGCTACACTGTCGGCCTGACCAAAGAAATAAGCCGATACGGCACACATGCCAATAAAACCAGCTAGTGTGGCTTTGCGCCCTAATTTTTCGACCAGCCAAGCAGCTGCAATATAACCGGGTAATTGCGCCAAAATCATGCCCAACACATATTCAAATGACTGTACGATGCTGTAGCCTTGCTGCACCAACAGACTAGGCAACCAAGTGAAAATGCCATAATAGGAATAGACAATGCCAAACCAAATCAGCCACAGCATTAAACTACGGCGTGCAAATGGCCCCGACCACAGTTGGGTAAAAGAGATATGCTGTTTAGCGGCAACAGGCTGAACTTCAATCTGTTCAATGACTTCTACCCCACATTGACGCTCAAACTTTTGTACCAGTGCATGTGCTTCGGCAATACGACCACGATTGATCAGATATGGGATAGATTCAGGGACTTTTTTCCAGATAACCAAGGCATATAAGGCAGGCAAACCACCGATTAAAAATGCTGTATGCCAATCAAATTTTGGAATCACAAAATAAGAAACCAATGCCGCACATAACCACCCCAAGCCCCAAAAACTTTCCAGCAATACAATAAAACGCCCACGCACATGCGCAGGAATGTATTCACTGACCAAAGTCACCGCTACGGGAAGCTGCCCGCCCAAACCTAAACCGACAATAAAGCGAAAGACCAGTAACCAAGTTAAATTCGGTGCAAAGGCACAAGCGGCAGTAGCTAGACTGTAAATCACCAAGGTGGTGGCAAATACAGTTTTACGTCCAATTTTATCGGCCAGACCACCTGAAAAGACTGCCCCAATGGCCATTCCGACAAAGCCAATTGACACCACCATGCCTTTTTCGGCAGGGGTCATGCTCCAGTCTTCTGCCATTTTTGCCAAAATAAAGGAGATCAGTCCTGTATCCATGGCATCAAACATCCAGCCCAGACCAATCACCACCAGTAGGCTATAGTGGAATTTTCCAATGGGTAGACGTTGCACACGCGAAACTAAATCCATAACACACTCTTTAAGTTGGCTAAAAGGATATGGGCTAAAACACAACTGCTGTTGTATTTTTATACTATGAATTGACAGGATGTGGATAGCATTAAAAAACCGATCTGGTGATCGGTTCGCTTCTATTTAGATATTCAATACAATTCTTATAACCAATTAGGTTTCATCTTTAGAGGATGCTGAATGTTCATCATCGTCCTGATAAATAAATTTAGGCATTTCTAAGCCAAAATAAATCGCAATCAAACGCAAAGTAAAACCAAAAACAAGTGTTGAGATCACGGTCAATTCAAGCGACAAACCGATTTCGATACACAACCAATAGCAAATCACGGACACAAAAGAAATACTGGCATATAGCTCACGGCGGAACACTAAAGGCACATCGTTACACAGAATATCACGCAGAATCCCACCTGACACACCTGTTAAGACGCCTGCAACGGCAGACACCACAAAGCCATGCCCCATTTCCAAAGCAATTTGACAACCAATAATAGTGAAGCCAATTAAGCCTAAAGCATCGAGCACCAAGAAAATGGAACGTAAATGACGCATCCATTTGGCAATTAAAATGGTGATAAAAGCTGCAATACAGGTCAGCACCAAATATTCAGGATGTTTGACCCAAGTCAGCGGATAATGCCCCAACAATACATCTCGCACCGAACCACCGCCCAATGCGGTGACACAGGCAATTAAGGTGACACCAAACCAGTCCATGCTGCGACGCCCTGCAGACAATGCGCCTGTCATCGCTTCTGCGGTAATCGCGATTAAGTAAATGACCAACAACAACATGGACTTGCCCTTCTTTCACTAGGCCAATAGATGCGCGTTATAATAAGCGAAAAACCAAGATAAAGTTATAAAAATTGCGCACAACATTGCTTAAATTTTTTACCCGAACCACAAATACACGGCTGTTTCATGGTCGGCTGTTGCCCTGTGGTCGGATCTAGAAAATACCAGCGTGCCTGATGTTGCACAAAATGGGAAATTTCATGGTGAATTTGCGCCTGCTTAGCATCATGGTAATGGGCTTTAAATTCAACTTGGGCATGGCTTTTATCTAACTTTTCATTGCTATTCAGCACTTCGAGCTTTAACCATTGATTCGACTTGCTCCAATCTGCAATTGCGCCAACATCCAGACTTGCCTGTTGTCCTAGCGCAGTGGTTTGCACAATATAATCAATTTGTTGTAAGGCAAAAGCACTATAGCGTGAACGCATGAGTTGGCTTGCAGTTTCCGCATGTGCCTGCCCTACGTGTAAAGGTTGGCAGCAGTGTTGATAATCGCCCTGCCCGCATGGACATGCCAAGTGATGCATAGAAAATTCCAGAAATTTAAATCAATAATAGGGTCTGTTGACACTTCGTCTATATTTGCAATGGCAACAGCCCCAAAACAGCCTGACAATGCAGGCTATTTTAGCGGAAGCACAAGACTGAAATGCAGTTTGGCGTTCAGTTTATGATGCGCTTGAAGATTCCTGCTGAATCAAATGCACTTTTTCAATTTTATGTCCATCCATGGTCACAATTTCAAAAACATAACCATCGGAAAGCAGCTTTTCACCGTTTTCAGGCAAACGCCCCAAATGGAATAAAATATAGCCTGATAAAGTTGAATATTGCTCGCTTTCATCCACCAAATCACGACCTAATAATAAAGATACGTGACGAATATCAATGGAACCATCTAGCAATAATGTGCCATCTTCCAAACTTTCAGCACTGGCTTCGAGAGCATCTTCATCAGGGAATTCGCCTGCAATTGCTTCCAGAATATCAATAGGTGTGGCAACGCCTTCAATCGAGCCATATTCATTCAGCACAATCGCCATTTGCAGCGGTGCTTGACGCAATTGCTCCATCACCATCAAAACTTGGGCATTTTCATGCACAATCACGGGTTCACGCAAATGTGTTTCAAAGTCCAGTACACCTGTTTCAATGTATTGATTCATGACTTTATGGGTTAAGACAATGCCTGAGATATTGTCCAGTTCACCACGTGCCACAATCACTCGTGAATGGGTCATACTTAATAATTGGCTGCGAATTGAGGCATCATCTTCGTCTAAATCAATCCATTCCAGTTCAGGACGTGGCGTCATCACCGATTTTACAGGACGCTCAGATAAGCCCAACACTCCTTGTACCATCACGCTGTGATAGACGCCATTTTCAGCATCAAAGACTTCATCAGCAAAGGCGCGGGTAGCCAAAACATCTTCGTTGATATGACTACTTTCTGTCGTATTTTGACTTTTGCCACCTAACATCCGCATCACAGCCGAAGCAGTACGGTAGCGTAAATCGGTGGTGGTCACGGTTTTTTCCTGATTTCTGCGGATGGTTTGGTTCAGGAATTCAATCATCACCGAGAAGCCGATGGCGGCATATAAATAGCCTTTTGGAATGTGATAGCCAAAGCCTTCCACCACCAATGAGAAACCAATCATCATCAGGAAGCACAGGCATAGAATCACCACGGTAGGATGCTTATTGACAAAGTCCATGAGCGCTTTAGAGGCCCACAACATAATGCCAATGGCGATAATCACCGCAATCATCATGACCGATAAATGCTGCACCATGCCCACAGCGGTAATCACGCTGTCGAGTGAGAACACCGCATCTAGCACCACAATCTGCACGATCACCATCCAGAAAGTCGCGTGCACAGGGTTTTCTTCTTTTAGTGCTGGTTTGCCTTCAATGCGTTCGCGCAGTTCCATGGTGCCTTTAAACAACAGGAACACACCACCAAACAGTAAAATCAGGTCACGTCCAGAGAAAGGATGTTCAAAAATATGAAACAGTGGTTGGGTCAGAGTGACGACCCACGCGATAGAGGCGAGTAAAATCAGGCGCATCCCCAAGGCGAGAAGCAAGCCCACCACCCGTGCCGTATTGCGTTGTTCTGGCGGTAACTTTTCTGCCAAAATGGCAATAAACACCAAGTTATCAATGCCTAATACAATTTCGAGTACGATCAGGGTCAATAACCCAACCCACGCAGCGGGGTCAGACATCCATTCAAAGATCATGCGCTCTTCTCCTGAATATCATGGGTCAAACGTGCCACACGGCGATGACACTGAAAAGATAAGTTTGCTTGCTCTGGTTGGCACAGCATGTAATTTAAAAATATTCGTTCGGTGCGACTACTGCCACTGTCCATGACGATTCTATAGTTGTCAGACAAGCTTTGAGTATAGGAAAGTTTGCGCTCAGATTCATCCCCTTTTTGCGACATCATCCACGCCAATGCAGCACTTTCACAAATCTTTGCAAATTGAACACTGCATACTGACGGGTTTGTCATATTTGAGTACTAAGCTAGAGCCAACAAAAAGAACATGCTATGGTGAAGAAAATAAATGAATAGCGAATTAAGAATGACCCAATATATCAATAATCCATCTCCTCAAACCTCTCAACCTTTGGTGGCACTGTACTGTGGTTCGCGCTCTGGCAATAACCCGATTTATCAGGAAAAAGCAGTACAACTGGCAAGAAAACTGGCCGAGCAGGGCTTTGGTATGGTCTACGGCGGTGCGAGTATTGGATTAATGGGTTTGGTTGCTGACACCGTTGTGCAACATGGTGGGCAAGCGGTGGGAGTAATTCCTGAATTTATGCTGGATTATGAAATTGCCCACAGCAATTTAACCGAATTACACGTAGTAAAAAGTATGCATGAGCGTAAAGCGATGATGGCAGATCGCGCCAGTGCCTTTGTGGCGTTGCCAGGTGGTTTGGGTACTTTTGAAGAAATTTTGGAAATTGCCACTTGGGGGCAATTGAATCAGCACCAAAAACCGATGATTTTATATAATGTAAATGGCTTTTATGATGCGCTGATTCAGCAGTTAGATCATGCGGTGCACGAAGGTTTTTTACCGCCACAACACCGCGCTAAACTAATTGTATGTAACCACTCCCATAAAATTATTAATGCCTTGAAGAATTTGGATTCTCCACGTCATTTTGTTGGTTGAACTTTTTTAGCTGCATGACATAGCAATAAAAAAATAGAAGTGAAAGCGAGTCGGTGACTCGCTTTTTTTAATTCACTGTTCATTGGTTGTACAGCATAAAAAAGAGAGCACCGTAGTGCTCTCTTTGGTTTGCATCTAAGTTTATAAATTAATTAGTTTAATTTGATTTGATAAACTGCGGTTGTACCACTCACTTCATTACCCACAACCAAAAGTGGCTTGCCGTTAGGCGAATCTTTGGCTGCAATAAAGATCAAACCTTCAGGACCGAGATTTGAATTTTCAACGGTAACCGCATTACCTTCTGCATCGAAAGATGTACGGGTTTCACCAAACTTACGATCATTAAAATATTCAACAAAGAAAGGCTGGGTTGGTTGGGTAATGTCATACACCATAATGCCCCCCATACGCTCCAATCCAATAAAGGCAAAAGTTTTTTGACCAATTTTACCTAAAGCAATGCCTTCAGGCTCAGGGCCTTTATTGTCACTACGATCATCTATACTTAATTTTTCATGATTGGTATTAAAGTATTCTGGAAATAATTCAGCAGCTTTACGTTCAAAGTCATTTTTTGAGTCCCAAACAATTTTTTTGGTTTTAGGATCTACAATACTGAACGAGCGGCCACCATAAGCATATAGTTTGTCATAGGTCATGAAACCATCGATGTCTAGCACAGGCTCACCATTTGTATCTTTCTTGTAACCTTGCGTCCAAGTAATCGTCAAACGACCCAATTGTGAATCTTTAATTAAATTATCTGCACAAACTTCATTGGCATCTGTAGTGGTACATGCTTTAAATACGTTTGAATCAAGCTTTGCGCCTTTAACCCCTGACTTTAATAGACGTAAATGCGCTTCATAATCGCCATTGGTACTGAAGCCTTTATTATTGAATAAGTGTTTAACACGAATTTCTTCTGCATAACCCTGAGTTATTTCATCCGTACCAAAATATAAGTCTTCATCAACCAACCATTCACGCGCATCACCTTCATTGGCAGTGACCAAGTAGCTTTGTCCATTGGCTTGATATTGCGCAATTGCATCTGGCATATACATGCCATATAAGCCTGGCCAAGCTTGAATATTAATCATCCCCTCATTTTTAGCACAGGCTGTAATCGTTTTACCGTTATAGTCTTGCTTACCAACAACACAATCACGATCACCTGCATCTAAAGCATTTGCAGCTAAGCCAAAGTTTTTATAACCCAATGGGAAAATATCGACCACTTGGTCTTGAATCAAATCAATTACAGCAATAGCATTGTTTTCTTGTAGACTTGCCCAAGCAGTTTTACCATCGTCACTCACCGTAATATATTCAGGCTCTAAATCTTGTGCGACAGTCGCATTTGGCCCAAAAATACGCACGCCCGCATCAAGCAATTCCTGCTTACGTGTATTCCATGCCTGAAAATCTGCAGTTTTTACAGTAGGCTTGTTGATGTCAGTTAGATTAATAATACTGATTGAACCTTCTGGATCAATCTTATAACCTTCATTTGGCTCACCTTCATTGGCAACCAAGACTTTTTTGCCATCTGGAGTAAAAGTCAACATATCAGGCAATGCACCGACTTCAACTTTGCTGATAAAGCTCAGGTCTTTGGCTTTAAAAAATGCCACGATGCCTTTATCAGTTTTAGGTGTTGCCTGAACAGCTAAAGCGACAATACCTTGATGTACCGCAACACTATTGACTTCAGAATTCGCCAAATGAGTCTTGGCATCCAAGCTGTTCAGCTTAACAGGTGCACTTGGGTTGCTTAAATCCAGTACATCGACCACGCCATTTTTCGCATTGACTACAAATAAACGTTTACTTTCAGCATCATAAGCAGAAATTTCCGCAGCACTCGCACCAAAAACTTGTGCATCGTATTCCCCTAAACGCTCCAAACTAATTGTTGTAGGTGTTGCTTCAACAACTTCTTCTTTTACAGGAATAGGATCATTATTATCATTACATCCCACCATCCCCACAGACAATAAAGCCAACATTAATGCAGAAATTTGCGTTTTCATAAATTACTCATCATTTTTCTAAATGCACCCAACTTACAAACTCAAAGTGAATAATCGGTGACAAATAGATGACAATTTCATTGCATTTCCTTGAATTTTCTAACACTTTTCATGTTTTTATAGATGCAGTCCGCTAGATTGCAAAATGGTTTAAACTAGACCAAATGTCCATTTTGCCGAGTTATGAACCAAACACCGACCCATCAAGCCCTGCATCCTGAATACCGCCTTTTGGTATTTCTAGTTTCAATTGGCTTTTTTATGCAGGCGCTCGACACCACCATTGTGAATACAGCAATCCCTGCAATGGCGAATAGCCTGCAGGAAGACCCGCTGCGGATGCACAGTGTTGTGGTGGCGTATGTGCTCTCGGTGGCAGCGTGTATTCCATTAAGTGGATGGCTGGCAGATCGTTTTGGAGTACGCAACACCTATTTTGCAGCGATTATCATTTTCACCCTTGCCTCTTTGGGTTGTGCTGCAGCAGCGAGTCTGAATGAATTGCTGTTTTATCGGGTGATTCAAGGTATTGGTGGCGCATTGCTCTTGCCTGTCGGGCGCTTGGCGATATTAAAAATTATTCCACGCACCCAGTTTTTATCTGCCATGAGCCTGATGAGTCTGGCAGGGTTGATTGGCCCCTTAATTGGCCCAACGCTGGGTGGCTGGTTGGTCGAAGTCGCCACGTGGCACTGGATTTTCCTGATCAATATTCCTATGGGCATCTTGGGCTGTTGGATTTGTATCAAAGCCATGCCAAATGTGACTGAAACTGAAGTTAAAAACTTTGATTTTCTCGGGTTTATCCTATTAGTTGTGGCGATGGCGGGCTTATCTTTAGGCATCGAAAATTTTGCCAACCCACAACATAATCTGCTTTGGAATTTAGCGTTAATCTTGGCTGGCGGTATTGCCGCAGCATGCTATGCCCGCCATGCCCATACTCATCAAAATGCCTTATTTCGCAGCGATTTATTTAAAAATCGCTTATATGCGATTGGTATTTTAGGTAACTTTTTTGCCCGCTTCGGGGGCAATGCCATGCCTTTTATCATGCCAATCATGCTGCAGGTGACTTTTGGTTTTGAACCATTTATCACAGGTTTGATGATGATTCCAACTGTGCTTGGTTCTTTGGTATCTAAACCAATTATTCGGCCTTTAATTCAACGTTTTGGCTATCGGCAGTTTTTACTGACCAATACGTTATTGGTCGGTGCCTGTATTGCCAGTTTTTCGCTGACCACTGCTGAAACTGCGACTTGGTTACGTGCCTTACATTTTTTTATATTTGGGGTGCTTAATTCATTGCAGTTTGTGGGTATGAATACCTTTACGCTCAAAGATTTACCTCAACAAGATGCCAGCAGCGGCAATAGTTTTTTATCCATGATTATGATGCTGTCGATGAGTATTGGCGTGGCATTGGCAGGTACTTTGGTGAATATGTTTAGTGCCTATTACGGCGCAGGACAGTTAGTCAGTGCCTTTCATGCCACTTTAATTTGTTTGGGTGTATTAAATATTTTGGCATTTTTAGTGTTTTGGAATATCCCCAAACACACGGCTGTTTAAAACGCCATTACCGAAAGCGCATGGTGCTACACCGCACTGCACGTTATGATATGACTTTGCTCCGCGAAGCTTTTTCAACATGCGCAAACCGTCCAATCAAGCTAAAAACTCAGCTTTTACACCGCACTATCGTATGACCATTGCGATGCTTGGCAGTGCTGTTTTGGCGGTTTTATTGTATTTGGGTGTGTTGCGCCAACAACCTGCGGTAACCGAAGAATATCCAATTCAAGGCTTTGATGTATCACATCATCAAGGCGATGTTCAGTGGCATAAAATTTCCCCACAAAAATATGCCTTTGTCTATTTAAAAGCCACCGAAGGGGGCGATTTTAAAGACCGTAAATTTCAGGATAACTGGCTCAAAGCCCGTGAACATGGCTTTTTGGTCGGCGCCTATCATTTTTATCGCTTATGCCGTGATGGAGCAATTCAGGCAGAAAACTTTATTGCGACTGTTCCAAAAAAATCCGACAGTTTGCCACCTGTAATTGACTTGGAGTATGACAGCAACTGCATCAATACCTATACCAAAGAACAGTTACTGCGCGAAATTCAAATCATGCATGATGCGCTATATCAACATTATGAAAAACAACCGATTTTTTATGTATCTAAAGCCTTTTACAATATGGTATTAACTGAAAGCTTTAAGCAAACACCACTTTGGGTCAGAGAATATCAGGGTGAACCACAACTGGCAGGTCAGCCAAAATGGTTATTTTGGCAACATACCAATCAGGGTCAAATACACGGTATTCACACCCCAGTTGACCTGAATGTTTTTTATGGAAACGCCAAACAATGGCAGCGTTTTTTAACAGACAACGCGATTCAACCCGCTAGACTTGAACCGAACCAAAAAAAATAACAAGATAGCCGTATCACAATAAAAAAGTACCGTCATGAAAATTATGAAAGGACTGCTTTGGGCTGCGCTTACGCTCAGCATTTGTGCAGGATTCGCACTGCTTTACCTATTACAACCCGCAGGCAAACTAGAACAATTTTCCGCATGGCAATATTCAACAAAAACCGCAAATGCCAACTTAAAAGTACATTATTTTGGCGTATCTACCCTATTGTTTGATGATGGTGAAAACCAAATTCTGATTGATGGATTTTTTAGTCGCCCCTCTCTTGCACAAGTCATGTGGAACAAGTTAGACAGCCAACCAGCCTTATTGCACAAGTTGATTCAACAGCATCAATTACAACGCACACGTGCGATTTTGATCACCCATTCGCATTATGATCACACGCTAGATTTGCCATTTTTGGCGCAGCAACTCAAACACAGTCAAATCATCGGTTCAGAAAGTAGTTTGAACATTGCCCGTGGTGCCGCAATTCCTGAATCTCGATTAAGCCTTGTCAATCCTGCCCAACCAATACAGATTGGAAAGTTTAAGATTACGGCTATTCCATCACAGCATACCCCTGCCACCGCTGTGAATAATGATTTAGGTGAACAAATTCAACAACCATTGTCCTTACCTGCCCGTTTTTATGAATTTAAAGAAGGCGGCAGTTTTGATTATTACATTCAGCATCCTGAACAGAACATTTTAGTCAAAGCCAGTACAGGCGCGATTTCTAAACAATTACAACACTTGCAGGTAGATACTTTATTTTTAGGGATTGCACAGCTCTCTAAACAATCGGTTGCTTTTCAACAGCATTATTTAGATGAAACTGTGGGAACGTTGCGCCCTCGTGTCGTGATTCCAATTCATTGGGATAATTTTTTCCAGCCTTTAGCGCGCCCTTTAGAGTTTTTGCCCCGCATTGCCGACCATAGCCCACGGAGTTTACAGCGTTTGATCGACTATGCAGAACAGCAATCGACACAGGTGATTTTGCTGAATAGCAACACGCCTTATCCGCTTGCTCCGATGCTACAACCGACTTCCTAAACATGCGATACTGTTGAAATCTAAACGCTTCATCTAGTTTGTGCCATGCGGAAAATCATTCATATTGATATGGATGCCTTTTATGCCTCTGTTGAGCTGCGCAGTCGTCCTGAATTGCAGCATTTACCTGTGGTGATTGCTTCGCATCATCCTCGTGCTGTGATTGCCGCGGCATCCTATCCTGCGCGTGAGTTTGGTTTACGTTCTGCCATGTCGATGGCACAAGCCCGCAAACGCTGCCCGCAGGTGGTGGTACTCGAACCCAATTTTGCACTCTATCGTGAGGTTTCCACACAAATTCATCAGATTTTTCAGCGTTATACACCATTGATTGAACCCTTGTCTTTAGATGAAGCTTATTTAGATGTCACCGAAAATTTACAAGGTATTCCAAGTGCAACTGAAGTCGCAATGCGGATTCGGGCAGATATTTTTCAAAGTACAGGTTTAACGGCCTCGGCAGGTGTCGCACCGAATAAATTTTTAGCCAAAATTGCTTCGGACTGGCATAAACCCAATGGCATTTGCGTGATTAAACCCAGTCAAGTGCAGCAGTTTATTCAGGACTTACCCTTAAAGAAAATTCCAGGCGTAGGTAAAGTCACACAGGAAAAATTAAAAAGCTTGAATTTAAATACCTTAGGCGATTTGCAACACATTGAAGAAAACCTGTTGATTCATCATTTTGGCAAATATGGAAAACGCCTGTTTTTATTTGCCCAAGGGATTGATGAACGTCCTGTGCAGGCAGAACGTGAGCGCCAGAAAATTTCCAAAGAAATCACCTTTGATGATGACTTAAACTTAGCCGAATGTGCAGCTTACTGGTCTAGCTTGATTGATCAGGTTTGGCACAGTTTAGTGAAAAAACAATATGTTGCACGTGGCGTATCGGCCAAATTGAAACTCAAAAATTTTCAGGTCTTACAACATAGCAAAAGTTTTAAACAGCCTCTTGAAACTAAAAATGATCTTGAAAAAGTCCTGCAGCTTTTGCTTCACGAAATGCATATTCCCGCACAGGATCAATTCCGTTTAATTGGGGTCGGTCTGTATCAACTCAGCCCTGCCGATGAGCAAGCACAACTATCTTTGCTGTAAATATCACAACTCATAAATATCACGGATTTTAAAGCGGTAAACTTCCCGCTCTACATAAAACATACCTAGCCAATACTTGCCGATGAATACTAAAGCCAACTTTTGTATAAATTTCAGCCAAAAGAATAAAAATAAGACAATTTACCCTTCACAGTTGTGCTTTTTAGAGTAATCTATGCGCGCGATGTATTTATCCGTACATACGCTGAGATGTCAAAAATCACCATTACTTTTGGCATACTTGTCCTGTGATTGGCGTGACGATCAAATCCGAAGATTACAGGACAACTCTGCGCTTGGCACTTCGCCGCTTTGATACACCGTCTCTCTTTTCCTCGTATTTTCCATTCAACTACTTTTTATTTTAAGTAGACTGCTGCCTGCATATTTTCCACGTGCTTGCCTGCCTCTATAATACCTCACGCTTTTTATACCCAATCGCTTGGCGCGAGGATCACACCCAATGGCTGTTCAACGTCTACATATCCAAAAACGTTATTCTGAAATTGCAATTTCGGGAAATTTAGTCCATTTGGCAGGGCAACTGGCAGAAGACACACAACAAGATATTGAGGGGCAAACCCAACAAACACTTGCCCTGATTGATCGTTTATTGGCAGATGCGGGTACAGATAAAAGCCACATCATGTCGGTAATGATTTTTCTAAAAGACATTGAGCGCGATTATGCCGCAATGAATCAAGTTTGGGATGCTTGGGTGGCAGATATACAAACTTTACCGCGTACCTGCGTAGAAGCCAAGTTATATCATCCTGACGTTTTAGTTGAGATGACTGTGGTTGCAGTCAAACCTGAAGAGCAACCCAACGTATAACAGATGTGATTGGATCAGGAACATACCCAAAAAAATCAGCATGTCATGGCGACATGCTGATTCATGTTGTCTATCTAGTGATTTTAGCGGCAAGCGTTTAGCCTAATACCTTCACTTTATGGCGTACAGAATGCGCTAAAAAATCATACTTCTTTAAGGCAGTATCCAAATCATCTAAATCTGCATAAGATGACGATGACTGCCCAAAAGCTTCGCGTAATTCGTGATATTCAGGCACATCTTCATAACGCAGCACTTTATAACCCGCCAAACGCAGCAATTCATCTTGGTATTGTGCATTGCGGCTACGTTTCAACATCAACAAATCATCTAAAGCCACAATTGCAACAACTTGATGATTGGCATCCAACACCACAAAATCGGCAATCATATTGCGGTATTTATGTCGAGTACGTGAAAATTTCGTGGTCAGCAAGGCATCAAAAGACACATGCGCCAAGATGATATGTTGAGGTAAAATTTCCTGCAAACGTGTATACGTCAGCTGTTCATTTAAGTTAAAAATTGCACGTTGCTTTAGTGCACTGTCCTGAGGTTTTTCTCTATTTTCCAAGCCCTTAACCGCCATCAAGAGAAAGAAAATCAGTATCAAAACCCCAATCAAAATATAAATGGTCATTATTCAATCCTTAAAATCATTTTTATAGTTGTTTCGGCTTCATGCCGATTTTTTCATCAAATCAGTATATAACACGCTTTTATATTTAAACGTTCCATTTAAGAAACTACATGAAACATTGACAAAACCATCATAGAAACAGAAATTTTGTTTCACAAGCCCGCCTTTTGTCTAAGTGCTGTAGCATCTAAGCGTGTTTTTATCATTAGATACGAATACTGTATAGCATGCAAAAAAATAACAAAGCAATGCTTAACAGATTCGATTGTCGGACAATTCCGATGAAATGAAAAGCAAACAAAAAAGGCGCTGCAGCGCCTTTTGATGGATCTTAACTTCAAGTACTAAGCTTTCGATTTTGGCTTAGATTTTTTGTGTGAAAATGGACGTTTTTCACCTGTTTCACGTGGCGGCAAACCTGTGTGCTGAGTCAATATCTGCCCTTTCTTCGGACGATTACTGTTCTGAGCACGATTACCACTTTGCCCCGTACGTTTTTGTGAATCACCCGCGACAGTCGAGTTTTTCTTACGTGCCGTTTGATACTGTCCATCTGTGCCTTGCGGCTGATAGGTTGGAATCAGGTGCTGTTTAGAGTTTCCGATTAAATCTGCACGTCCCATTTCTTTTAAGGCTTCACGCAACAACGGCCAGTTGTTTGGATCATGGTAACGTAAGAAAGCTTTATGCAAACGACGACGTTTTTCGCCTTTGACAATATCCACATTTTCGGTATAACGCGCCACTTTGGCCAGTGGGTTTTTACCTGTGTAATACATGGTCGAAGCGGTCGCCATTGGCGATGGATAGAAAGTCTGTACCTGATCGGCACGGAAACCATTCTTTTTCAGCCACAACGCCAAATTCATCATGTCGTAATCGGTCGTTCCTGGGTGCGCGGCAATAAAGTACGGAATTAAATATTGCTCTTTGCCCGCCTCTTTACTGAAACGATCAAACATTTGTTTAAAACGGTCATACGTACCAATACCTGGTTTCATCATCTTAGATAATGGGCCTTTTTCGGTATGCTCAGGTGCAATTTTTAAATAACCGCCCACATGATGCGTCACCAATTCACGTACATATTCAGGGTTCAACACTGCCAAGTCATAACGTAAACCTGAACCAATCAGAATTTTTTTAATACCTTTCAGTTCACGCGCTTTACGATATAACTGGGTTAAAGGTGCATGATCGGTATGTAAGTTTTGACATACGCCCGGGAATACACAAGAGGGTTTACGACAATTCTTTTCAATTTCAGGGTCTTTACAATGCAAACGGTACATATTTGCAGTCGGGCCACCCAAGTCTGAAATAATGCCAGTAAAGCCAGGCGCAGTATCCCGAATTTTTTCCACTTCACGCAAAATGGATTCTTCAGAACGGTTTTGGATAATTCGTCCTTCGTGTTCGGTAATCGAACAGAAAGTACAGCCACCAAAACAACCACGCATGATATTGACCGAAAACTTGATCATATCAAAAGCAGGGAAACGTGCATTGCCATAAGATGGATGCGGCAAACGTACATACGGTAAATCAAATACATAGTCCATTTCTTCCGTAGTCAACGGAATAGGCGGTGCATTCAACCACACATCACGTTCACCATGCTTTTGCACCAAAGCACGCGCATTGCCCGGGTTAGTTTCTAAATGCAAAATACGGTTAGCATGCGCATACAGCACAGGATCATTCGCCACTTCCTCAAAAGAAGGCAAACGAATCACTGCCAATTCACGTGGGGGTAATTTGTGTTTAATTGCTTTTGAAGCAGGCTGCAATTGCACAATCTGGGTATCTGCATCTAGCTGATCACCTTCACGCACAATTGGATTGCTGACCACATCTTTCTGGAAATTTTGATATTGCGCGAGGTTGTTGCCCTTGTCTTTTTCAATCTCACAACCGTCTAAATCTTCGGTCATCACATAAGGGTTGATGATTGGATCAACACGGCCCACGCTGTCTACATCATTAGATGCAATTTCAACAAATTTGGCTTTAGACGCGCGGTTATGTTTATTAATAATAAATGCTGTACCACGTACATCTGTAATTTCGTGGATTTTTTCGCCTTTGGCCAAACGGTGCATCACTTCAATAATCGAACGCTCACCATTGCCGTACATCAATAAGTCGGCTTTAGAATCCATTAAAATTGAACGACGAACTTTGTCAGACCAATAGTCATAATGTGCAATACGACGCAACGAGCCTTCAATCCCGCCAAGTAAAACAGGCACATCTGGAAAGGCTTCACGACAACGCTGACAGTACACCGTAGCTGCACGGTCAGGACGTTTATTCGGCTGATTGTCTGGCGAATAAGCATCATCAGAACGGATTTTACGGTCTGCGGTATAGCGGTTGATCATCGAGTCCATATTGCCCGCGGTAACACCCCAAGCAATGGTCGGCTTCCCTAGTACCCGAAAAGATTCCACATTGGTCCAGTCTGGTTGGGCGATGATCCCGACACGAAAGCCCTGCGCCTCAAGCACACGACCAATCACGCCCGATACAAAAGAGGGATGATCAATATAAGCATCACCACAAACCAAAATAAAATCGCAGGCATCCCAACCGAGCTGATCCATTTCTTCGCGTGACATCGGCAAAAATGGCGCAGGCTCAAAACATGACGCCCAATATTTGTCGTAATCAAACAACGCTTTGGGTGCGGTCTGAGCAGTATAAGCAGTAGACATGGCTTGCAATTCTCGGCTGGGAAGTGGAAGATCAGAAGTCGATCAAAGATGAAAGCCGACTATTTTAGCATGAATTCCATTCATCTTGCTTGATTAAAAAACACACAAAATCAGCAAACTATTTTTATATCCTAAGTTGGTATCTGAATAAGAAAAGCATAAAGGGATAAGCCTAAAGCAATAATCCTGAACGCTTATCGTATCTCCACTGGTTTGAGCTTTAAGCGCCACGCGCCATAAAGCGCCACACCCAAGACCGCAGTCATCACCCATGTCAGACCTGACCAGCCCCATTGTTCCCAAATCAGACCGCTACCACTACCGAGCAAACTCGAACCCATGTAGTAACTAAATAAATATAATGATGATCCCACTGCACGATACTGCAGTGCTTGAATCGACACCCAACTACTGGCAGTAGAATGTGCGGCAAAAAAAGCAAAGGTAAATAGCACCAATGCAGCCAATACGACGGCTAAATGTGCAATCGACATCAACCATAATGCGATCAACATTAGGACAATCACCATAGGCAACACACGTTCACGTCCAATACGATTGCCCCAGCTTGCTGCGCGTGGTGAACTGTAAATACCCGCCAAATAGGCAATTGAAATTACCCCAATCCAAACTTGAGAAAGCTCAAATGGTTTAGCCAATAAATAATAGCTAATGTAATTGAAAATACTAACGAAACAGCCCATCAGCAAAAAGCCCTGTAAAAACAGGATTCTTAATTTACGGTCTGCCAAATTGGCAACAAAAGCATCTCTAAACCGCGAGAAGCGAATCGGATACGCTGTAAAATTTTTCGATGCGGGCAGTAACATATAAAAGGTGATTGCAATCAGTAAGTTCAAACTACCAATAATTAAGGTTGCCGCTTGCCAAGATATAAAATCGACCAAGACCCCAGCAATTAAACGTCCACCCATGCCACCAATGGCCGTACCCGAAATATACAGCCCCATAGCAAAACCAATATCTTGCTGTCGAATTTCTTCACCAATATAGGTCATGGCGACCGCAGCTACACCACTCACAGCAATGCCAATAAAAATTCGTGTGGTTAAAAAGAATGACCAGATTGGAAGTAAGGCACTCAGAATTAATAAAATGGCAGCTAAAAATAAAGCCAAAACCATAATAGGTTTACGCCCAAAACGATCTGAAATAAAACCTGTGAAAAGCAAACCTATCGCCAAAGCCACAGTAGAAAATGACAGCGGGAAACTACTTTGGGTTGGTGTAACCGTAAAAAAATCGGCCAAAATTGGCATCATCGGTTGCACACAGTACAAGGTCGAAAAAGAAGCGAAACCCGCTAGAAACAACGAAAAAAGAATGGCTTTAAACGGCTTAGTACCATACTGAACATGAGATGCTGCAGCTAAATCAGACATATTTACTCCAATCACGCAATCAGTATACGCCTGTTTATGGACAAAAATAAGCTCGGTATTTTATCGTTTGCTCAAAAACAGCGTCAGTATCATTCATCACTTTGTCAGTTTTTGCTTACATGCACTGAAGCAAAATGAGGCTAGGCAGTATTTTTGAGCTTACGGTATTCTTTAAAGCATAAGGAGACAGGATGTTTCCCAAACAGAAAACAACAATAATAGGTTTGAGCACCAGGATCGTGAGGTACGACAGGAGTTATACCTAAACACGAAATACAAAGAAACCCCGTCAGGATGATGGGGTTTCTTTTTATCTGTGTCTTGAGTATATAACTTTATCTATCATCACTTTCTATTTACACACCCCGTAATCAAAAAGTCCCCAAACAAGGTTGAGGACTTTTGAACTTAGCACATTACAAGTTTAAGCTTTGGCAGCAACTGCTTTGCCTGCTTTAATTTGCTCAGCTTCATCTTCACTCATAATCAAGGCAACCGCAATTGCAGTGATCAACACTGGCAAACCTACTGCCATAAAGTTGAAGTGTGCAGGTAAATTCATACCCAATAAGCCGCCAATTAAAATTGGACCCACAATCGCACCCATACGACCAATGGCAGATGACCAGCCAATACCTGTTGAGCGTACCGCAAGTGGGTAATATTGTGCCACATAGCTATACAACAACATTTGTGAACCAATAGATGCTGCACCCGCCAAGAATACTAAGATGTAAAGTAAGAATTGATTAGATTGGAAGCCCATGAGGCTCATCACCAATGCACCCATGATTCCCAAGAACATCAATACAGGTTTTAAGTGGAAACGGTCTGCTAAAATACCACCACCCACGATACCAACGACTGCACCTACGTTCATCACCATCATGAACATTAAGCTGTTGTCCATAGAATAGCCTGCCGCCATCATCAGTTTTGGCAACCAGCTGCTGAGTGCATACATGGTTAATAGACAAGTAAAGAACGCTAACCAGAACAATAAAGTATTCACTGCACGACCGCGTTTGAACAAGCTCACCACGTTAGCAGCTTCAGGCACACCAACCTGATACAATTCAAAAGTGGTGTCTTCGGTAATTTTTAAATCTGGTGCTAAACGCGCTACGATTGGACGGGCTTGATCTTGCTTATTTTCTTTGACAATAAAGGTTAAAGATTCTGGCAAGAATTTCCAAATCACAGGCAATAAAAACAATGGGATACCTGCAATAAAGAACATGATTTCCCAGCCAAAACTTGGGGTAAACCATGAGCCAAGTAAGGCTGCCATTACACCACCTACAGCATAACCACTAAACATAGTAGTCACTAAGGTGCTACGCATGGTTTTAGGTGCATATTCAGAAGTTAAGGCCACAAGGTTTGGCATTACACCACCAATGCCTAAACCCGCCAAGAAACGTAAAATCGCAAACTCAGTTGGATTAGAGGCGAAGCCACCTGCAAAGGTTAAACCACTAAACAGAACGATACAGATCATGATGACTTTCTTACGACCAATTTTATCGGCCAAAGAACCAAAAATCATCGCGCCAAACATCATACCTGCCAATGCAGTACTCGCGAGCATCCCCGCCTGAACAGCACTCAAGCCCCACTCATCCATCAATAAGGGTAAAACGACCCCATTAATTGCCAAGTCATAGCCATCAAATAAAATGATCAGTAGACACCATGCCACGACATTGAAATGAAATGGTTTGAATTTTGCGTGATCGATGACATCATTCACGTTAATTGCTTGATGTGCCATTCCTCACCTCCTGTGAGTTTGTGTTTCAGTAAGCTTGAATAGCAATTTTTACAGTGAAGACTTTCATTTTTATCAGTCATCCATGCCCACTTTTGCTACTCAAGTAGGTTGTGTAACTTTCACACAAAACACAAAAAATAAAAATTCAACATTAGTCTAAAACCTTTTATTAATTATGGATTTATTATTATTTCAAACACAATAAAATGTGATTATTCTTCTTAATATTTTCCTTTCCGTATAAAAAAACACCCCCAACGCTAGTTGAGGGTGTTTAGAATAATGAGCTGGCGATGACTTACTCTCACATGGGTAACCCCACACTACCATCAGCGCGAAGAGGTTTCACTTCTGAGTTCGGGAAGGG
>NZ_JBWKMK010000127.1:0-22476 GCF_056431365.1 Acinetobacter seohaensis | reverse complement strand
TTCCATTTTAGATATTTGTTTAAGATAAGATATAACTCATTGAGATGTGTCATAGTATTCGTCGTTAGAAAACAATTATTATGACATTATTTCAATGAGTTATCTATTTTTGTCGTGTACAGAGTAAATAAATATACCCGCCTGACCAATCTTGATTATGTAATGGCGTCTCACCAAGACCCAGACATCATCACCTCAATGCCGCGTTGGTTGGTCTATACCGAAGCGAAAATTGTAGCGTCAAAATTATGGGCGCGTTTCTTGCCGCACTTGAGCTCATCTTTTATGAGCGACCGTATGAAAGGCAACTGGTTAGATCGTTTGGTGGAACTGCCAGATGAAGGTCAGGCAATTCCTTTGGGCGAGTCTAAAATTATTGCTGTGCCTGCGCATTTCTTACACTCTGTTGGTAATTTCCAGTTTTATGATCCTATCGCCAAAATTTTATTTTCTGGTGATATGGGTGCGTCAATGGTGGAAGATGCTTTAATTCCATTGACTGATTTTGCTGCGCATATTCCTGCGATGAAAGGCTTCCATCAGCGCTATATGTGTTCCAATAAAGTGATTCGCCTCTGGGTGAATATGGTACGCACCATGGACGTTGAAATGATTGTGCCGCAACACGGTACGCCATTTGTGGGCAAAGAACAGGTGAATCAATTCTTAGACTGGATTGAAACACTGGAATGTGGCGTCGATTTGATGGACGAACACGTTTTTAGCTGCCCTGAATAAGCGACAAAAAAAGCTGAAAAAACTGTAAAAAAAACTTGAGTGCAAAAACAACTTTTTTTAAGATTTTCGCCCAAAAACGATTTTTTTGATGACGAGAACTTAACGAATGTTGTCTCAAGTACCTACAGCAGATGCCTGCTTAAGCTGCGGCGCGTGTTGCGCTTATTTCCGTGTTTCATTTTATTGGGCTGAAGGCATGAATATGCCTGAGCACTACACGGAACCAGTAACAGCAGTCTATTCATGCATGTGTGGTACCAATCAGAGTCAGCCGCGTTGTGTCGCTTTAGAAGGTGAAGTTGGACAGCAAGTGAGCTGCGGGATTTATGAATTACGCAGCAGCTCTTGTAAAGAAGTGCAAATTGCCGATGATCAATGCAATAAAGCACGTCGTGCGCATAACATGATTCCATTTGTGCAAGTCGATCCAGCCATTTCTGTGAATGATGATGACTTCGATCAAGTGGTTTAATGGTGCTTTAAGTTGTTGATCGCAATCCAGATTGAAAAAGCAAAGCTGCGGCTTTGCTTTTTTTTACGGCTAATTTTGGATAAATAGCCAATCATGGTTCACATTGAAGCGGCTTTATCTGCCTGAAAAATGAAACATCGCAAGTTTTAAACCTGCACGGCTAAAAAGCAAACTAAGGATGAAAACTTCAATTTTTAGATGAAAATTACCGATTTTTTCATGTCGCATCCCCCAGAAGGGCAGAATAAAAAATATTTCTTAGAGAACAAATGAAATTTGTGCCCAGATTTGTTTATAATGGCTCACGGAAATTACCAGTGAGACTGTTATGCTGACCATCGTTCAAGAAGCGTTAACCTTCGATGATGTCTTATTACTCCCTGCCTATTCTACTGTTCTCCCAAAAGATGTCTCCTTAAAGACACGTTTTACGCGCGGCATTGACCTGAATATTCCTTTGGTTTCAGCAGCAATGGATACGGTGACTGAATCTCGTATGGCAATTGCGATGGCGCAAAACGGTGGTATTGGTATTTTGCATAAAAACATGGACATCGTTGCGCAAGCAGCCGAAGTGCGCCGTGTGAAAAAATTTGAAGCGGGTATGGTGAAAGACCCGATTACCGTAACGCCAGAAACTACAGTACGTGAATTGATTGCGCTGACTCAAGCCAATAATATTAGCGGTGTACCTGTAGTAAAAGATGGCAAAGTTGTCGGTATTGTGACAGGACGTGATACACGTTTTGAAACCAACCTTGAGCAACCTGTCAGCAACATCATGACAGGTCAAGATCGTTTAGTGACAGTACGCGAAGACGAATCTAAAGAAAACATTCAAGCTTTATTGCAACAGCATCGTATTGAAAAAGTCTTGGTGGTGAATGACCAGCAGGAATTAAAAGGCTTAATTACGGTCACTGATTTCCGTAAAGCAGAATTGTATCCAAACAGCTGTAAAGATGACTTAGGTCGTTTACGTGTGGGTGCTGCAGTGGGTACAGGCGCAGAAACACCAAGCCGTGTAGAAGCATTGGTTGAAGCAGGTGTCGATGCGATTGTGGTTGATACTGCACACGGTCACTCTGCAGGCGTAATTGAGCGTGTACGTTGGGTAAAAGCTAACTATCCACAAGTTCAAGTAATTGGCGGTAACATTGCAACTGGCGATGCTGCTTTGGCATTGTTAGATGCAGGCGCAGACGCAGTGAAAGTGGGGATTGGCCCAGGTTCAATCTGTACCACACGTATTGTGGCAGGTATTGGTATGCCGCAAATCTCTGCAATTGACGCTGTTGCCAATGCATTGAAAGAACAGATTCCATTAATTGCCGATGGTGGTATTCGCTTCTCTGGTGATATGGCCAAAGCAATTGGTGCAGGTGCAAGTACCATTATGGTCGGTTCATTGCTTGCAGGTACTGAAGAAGCACCGGGCGAAGTTGAATTCTTCCAAGGTCGTTACTACAAAGCATACCGTGGTATGGGTTCATTGGGTGCAATGGCGGGTGCAACAGGTTCTGCAGACCGTTATTTCCAAGACTCGAAAGCAGGTGCAGAAAAACTTGTACCAGAAGGTATTGAAGGTCGTGTACCGTACAAAGGCCCAATGGGCAACATCGTGCATCAGATGATGGGTGGTTTACGTTCATCTATGGGCTATACAGGTTCTTCAACTATTGAAGATCTACGCCAAAATGCTAAATTCGTGAAAATTACGGCAGCAGGTATGCAGGAATCTCACGTGCATGATGTGACGATTACCAAAGAAGCGCCAAACTATCGCGTTGGTTAATATTTAGTAGTGTTTTCAAATAAAAGCCGTCCTCAATGTGACGGCTTTTTCATTTTTGGTGTAAAGTAACTCGCAGTAAAAAAGTGATGATAAAGATCACCCCTAAGAAGTGAGAACAATATGAGTTATTTTGGTACAGACGGCATTCGAGGGAAGTTTGGAGAGTTACCAATTACACCTGAATTTGCATTAAAACTAGGTTTTGCAGCAGGTAAAGTTTTAAAAAAGCACACCAAAAAAAATAAACCTATTGTGGTATTGGGTAAAGATACACGTCTTTCAGGCTATATTTTAGAAGCAGCATTACAGGCAGGTTTAAATGCCGCAGGTGTCTATGTGCATTTGCTCGGTCCATTGCCTACGCCCGCTATTGCGCACTTAACCCGTGCCCTGCATGCCAGTTTAGGCATTGTGATTTCAGCATCGCATAATCCGTATTTTGATAACGGGATTAAATTTTTCTCGGGCGAAGGGAAAAAGCTGCCAGATGCCTTGCAAGAAGAAATTAACCAAGAATTGCAGCAAGAATTAAAAATTGATGATACGGCCAACTTGGGTAAAAGTGTTCGTGTTAAAGATGCCAATGGGCGTTACATCGAGTTTTGTAAATCGACCTTTCCATATCATTTAGATTTAAATGACCTCACCATTGTGGTCGATTGCGCCAATGGTGCGGCCTACAATGTTGGTCCTGCGGTATTCCGTGAATTAGGCGCGAAAGTGATTGCTATTCACAATGAGCCGAATGGTTTAAACATCAACGAAAATTGCGGCTCAACCCATCCTGAAAGTTTGCAAAAAGCAGTGCTTGAACATCAGGCGGACTTGGGTGTTGCATTTGATGGTGATGCAGACCGCGTGATTTTGGTGGACAGTCAAGGCAAGCAAATTGATGGTGACCATATTTTATATATTCTTGCCACACAAGGCTCAAAAAAACCTGCAGGTATTGTTGGGACGTTAATGAGCAATATGGCATTGGAATTGGCGTTGGAAAAAGCCCAAGTACCATTATTGCGTGCCAATGTCGGTGACCGTTACGTGCTACAAGGTCTGGAAGAAAATGGTTGGGTTATTGGTGGTGAGCCATCGGGGCATATTTTGACTTTGGACAAGAGTACTACGGGTGATGCAATTATTGCTGCCTTACAAGTGTTAACGGTGATGGTCGAACAAAATAAAGCCCTGCATGAATTGGTGGCAGATTTTAAACTGTTGCCAAACGTGCTGGAAAATGTGCGCTTAGCAAATATGTTTGACCCGTATACTGTTCCTGCCTTGGTGGAAGAGTTTGACCGTGCTACCGAACAGCTGAAAGGTCGTGGACGTTTATTGATTCGTAAATCGGGCACTGAACCTGTGATTCGTGTCATGGTGGAAGGTGATGATTTGGCTGAAGTGGAGGCATTGGCGAAAGATTTAGCCGATGCTGTACGTCGTCATGCCGTCTAAAGGGGGTAAATCGTGAGTGATTTAATTAAAGATTTAAGTGAGCTGCGTTTAAGTTACCAAAAAGGTGAATTGCTAGAAGCACAGGTCAGTGCCAATCCGCATATTCAGTTTTTGAATTGGTTTAACCACGCCTTAGAAGCCAAGCTACATGAACCCTATGCGATGTCATTGGCAACTGCCAATGCGCAAGGTCGTCCGCATGTGCGTACTGTATTGCTGCGCGGAGCCACCGAAGCAGGTTATGACTTTTATACCAATTATGACAGTCAAAAAGGGTTGGATTTAGCTGCCAATCCTTATGCTGAATTGTTGTTTTACTGGCCTGAACTGGAACGTCAGATTCGTGTCAGCGGCTATGTCGAAAAAATTGATGAGCAAGAATCGACTGCGTATTATCACAAACGTCCACGTGACAACCAAATCGCTGCGCATATTAGCACTCCGCAAAGTGGTGTGATTGCCAGTCGTGAAGAATTACAGGCGCGTTTCCAAGACTTGCATGCCCAAGTGGGCGATCAATCTGAATTGCAAAAACCTATATTTTGGGGCGGTTACCGCTTGCAGCCTGATTATTACGAATTTTGGCAAGGCCGTCCGAACCGTTTGCATGACCGCTTAGCTTATGAAAAAATTGAAGGTGACTGGAAACTACAACGCTTGATGCCTTAAATCACTGGAAATTATGTCAAAAATTTTAATAAAACAAAGACCTTTACTTACACGCCCTGAAAACTTTCAGGGCGTCTCTACATTTGTTGCCCAAATTTTAGCGCGCCGTGGCGTTACGTCTGAGCAGGAGCTAGAACTTAAACTGAGGCACTTGCTTGCCCCAAGCATGAAGGGTCTTCCTGAAGCAATTCAGCTAATGGATCAAGCGATAGATCAGCAGAAAAAAATAGTGATTGTGGGCGATTACGATGCCGATGGCGCGACCAGCACCACACTTATGATTTTGGCATTGCGCGAAATGGGCGCACACGTGCAGTATTTGGTGCCTGACCGCTTTAAATATGGTTATGGCTTAACCCCCGCCATTGCCGATTTGGCTTTTGAGCGTTATGCACCTGATTTATTAATTACGGTAGATAACGGAATTTCCAGTCATGAAGGTGTGGAGCGTGCGCAAGCTTTGGGGATGCAGGTCATCATTACCGATCACCACCTCACAACGAAAGCCACCCCAAATGCAGAGGCTGTGGTCAATCCAAACCAATTGGGTTGTGATTTCCCAAGTAAAGCCTTGGCAGGTGTGGGCGTGGCATTTTATGTGTTGGCGAACTTATCCAGTCAACGAAAAAAACAGGGCAAATCTGCTGCAAATTTGACTCAATATTTAGATTTGGTGGCTTTGGGCACCTATGCCGATGTCGCTAGTCTAGATTATAACAACCGTATTTTGGTGGATGCAGGCTTAAAACGGATACAGCAGAATTTATGCCGTCCGGGGATTAGTGCATTGCTGGATTTGGCAGGACGTGAACCCGCACAGCTTAAAGCGCAGGATTTGGGTTTTGTCTTGGGGCCACGCATTAATGCTGCAGGGCGCATGGAAACCATGGACATTGGAATTGAGTGTTTACTGGCAGCGGATATGCAAAGTGCCTATGCTTTGGCGCGTCAGTTAAATGCTTTGAATCAGGAACGTCGTCAGGTTGAAGGGCAAATTAAACAGGATGCACTGGCAGAATTGGAAAAGCTGCAGTTAGATCAAAGTGATTTACCGCATGCCTTGATCATGTTTGAAGAACATTGGCACCAAGGTGTGATTGGAATTGTCGCAGGACGTTTAAAAGAACAGTTTCATCGCCCTGCGATTGTATTTGCTGCCGATGAGGATGGTGAGCATATTAAAGGCTCTGCCCGTTCAATTGAGGGGATTCACATACGTGACACCATTGAATTGGTTGCAGAGCAATATCCACATTTGGTGAGTCATTTTGGTGGACATGCGGCTGCGGCAGGTTTGACCATAAAAAAGGTGCACTTTGCAGAATTTAAACAGGTCTTTGAACAGATCATTGCGCAAATGGATGCAGATTTATTTCATGCCGTGCTGTGGACAGATGGTGAATTGCCGCAAGAGGCTTTTCATTTACACACGGTGGATTTATTGCAGCAGTTGGCACCGTGGGGACAGAAATTTCCGCAGCCTGTCTTTGAGGGACGGTTTAAAGTGGTTGATTTTAGATGGTTGAAGGACAGTCATTTAAAATTGCGTTTGGCATTGGACAATGGGCAAGTGGTTGATGCGATTGCGTTTGGCGCCAAAGACAAATTTGAATTTAACCCGATGTTGGATGATGTACGTTTGGTTTATGAATTAGAGCGCAATGTGTTTAATGGCAATGTAAGTTTACAGTTGCAGATTGTGCATTTGGAGCAGTAGCCCAAATAAAAATCCGCTCAAATTTGAGCGGATTTTTTTGCTTTTAATGTGAGGGATTAGAAGCGATATGCGGCACGAAGACCGAAGACATTTGCATTTTCTTCAAAGTTAATAGAGCCTTCTAGGCTGACTTGTTGGTTGAAGAATTTTTTAGCACGAATTTGGAAGGTATCATCTTCACCGTCATCGGTATAACCGAGGCCAATGCTAAATGTTTTGTCGAGATATAGATCAGTACCTAGGGTGAAAATTTCATCATCAGCAAAAACAACACCACCCTCAAAGTTCATGTCATATGCACCGACTTGAGTAACATATTTAGCGCGTAATGTTGCATCAGAATCATCAGTATCATCGTTATCATAACCAGCAATACCCGCTGCAATGAGTAAACCTGAAACTGGAAGGTAACCTACCTCAGCTGTATAACTTGTTGTGTCAAAATCCTCAAAACCATCTTCTTCAATTGTTGATTGACCAATGCTAGCACTTACATAGAAGTCTGTATTTGGAACAAAATATTCAACACCGATACCAAAAGTTGTGCTTTCGGCTACATCAAAATCCATATAACTAATAGCGGCACTAACGTTGCTCGCACGATTTAAAAACGCAGCTTCATTTAATGGTGAGTTCTTCACTTGAACTGGATTAAAGTAAAAAGTTCCATCAAGCGCAAAACCTGTAGACGTATCTGCGTGATCAGGATCAATGACGAAAAGTGATCCACCAATTTCAGCTTGATACGCATGAGCAGTACTTAAACCAGCTAGAAGAGCAGTTGCAAGCGCAAGTTTTTTAAACATTATTGAGATTCCCTCTGTTATAGAAATATGACTGTTTTGTTACAGGTGTTGCTGATTGTACGGAAAATACTCAGCACGTCAATGCACTATTTCTACCTAACTGCTTTATTTTAGGGCATAAAAAAGCACCCTTCCGAAGAAGAGTGCTGTTTGAGTATGTAATTAAGCGAAGCTTAGAAGCGATATTTAGCTGCGACACCAAAGCTGTTGTAGTCAGCATTACCCACTTCACCAAAGCCTACACGACCTTCCAAGCTGACTTGTGGTGTAAAGAATTTACGTGCACTCACACCAAACTCATCATTATCGTTGATATCGTTGCTGTAATAATCGACACCTACACTTAGCGTTTTATCAATGAAGTAATCCGCAGCAAGATTGTATTCATCGAGATCACCAAAAGCAGCACCTGCTTCAAGGTTGATGTCTTTACCATTCGAAAGTGTCGTTACGTATTTAGCACGTAAAGTCGGGTCTACACCATCATCACGGTCATTATCCCAACCTTTAAGACCTGCTGCGATTAACAAGCCTGGTGCTGGTAAATAACCAACTTCTGCACCATAGGTGGTTAAATCATTGTTTAGGTCATCATTGTCTTTCAAGTCATGACCGCTCACATTACCACTTAAGTAAAAGTCTGAATTCGGTACAAAGTACTCTGCACCTACGCCGTAAGTATGCGCTTCATTGTCGCCAACTTCGTCATATTGGTATTTGGCATTTACGTTGCTAGCACGATCAAGGAACGCTGCTTCTGCCAAAGGTGCATTACGGGTTTGTACAGGGTTAAAGTAATAAGTACCATCTACACCGAATGAACCGCTTGAACTGCCGTTGTCTGGATCAATCAGTCCTGCTGATGCACCAATTTCAGCTTGGTATGCGTTCGCAGTACCAGTGATAGCCAAAGCTGAAAGTAGGGCTGATGCGATTGCTAATTTTTTCATGGAAAGTACCCCTCTGAAATCTGGTTAACAGTTAAACTTTTTGTTACAACTTTCAGTCTAGGCGAAAAAAAATCAGCGTCAATCACAGGAAAGTTACCGCTTTGTTACAAGCGTAAATTTGTGTAATATTTTGAGTTTAAGTGATTGAAATAAAAATGAAATAATTAAATGTTTTGTTTTATTAAAAATATGTGGGTTTTGTGAATTTTACTAAAATTGATCATTAAATAACCAATACTGTTTCGTCCTTGTTTTATTTTGGCGGGTTGAAGCAATTACCATACACCACTTTTTAAGCATGTTTTCAGCTGAATGTGTCAGGCAAAAAATCAGGGCGATAGATCGGCCATTAAGATAAATATCCGTGTTAATCGTGCATGCTATTTTAGGTTGGATATCATCAGGCTTTCACTTTAAAAGTTTAAAGCGATCTTTATTTTTAACCACATTTAGCATTCAACTTATAAAAGCTGAAAAGTTATGCTGGAATTTACAGCAGGATAGAAATGCCAGAACATGTCTGTGCTACAATTATCAGTTAATAAGCTTCATTGTTAATTGAGAGAATTTACGTGGAAATTAATCCTTATCTAAACCAATTAAAAGACTTGAACGAACGTAGTCAAACACTACGGGGGTATCTTTGACTACGATCTGAAAAAAGAGCGTTTAGAAGAGGTTCTCCGCGAGTTAGAAGATCCTGCAATCTGGAATGATCAAAGTCGTGCGCAAGCTATGGCCAAAGAAAAGGGCGAGCTTGAAAACGTGATTCATGTCCTAGAAGGTTTGGCGACCCAGTTAGAAGATGCCCAAGCCATGCTAGACTTAGCCGTTGAAGCCGATGATGAAGATTTATTGGTGGATGTGCAGTCTGAATTGACTTCTGCAGAAGAAGAACTGGCGAAGCTTGAATTCCACCGTATGTTCAGTAATCCAATGGATCCAAACCCATGCTATGTCGAAATTCAGGCGGGTTCGGGTGGTACAGAAGCGCAAGACTGGGCATCGATGCTGTTGCGTATGTATATGCGCTGGATTGAACGTCACGGCTTTAAAGCAGAATTGATGGAAGAATCGGATGGTGATGTGGCAGGGATTAAATCTGCGACCATTCGCGTTGAAGGCGAATATGCCTATGGTTGGTTGCGTACCGAATCGGGTGTGCATCGTTTAGTGCGTAAATCGCCATTTGACTCAGGTAACCGTCGTCATACGTCATTTTCTGCAGTGTTCGTTTCACCAGAAGTGGATGACAATATTGAAATTGATATTAACCCTGCCGATGTCCGTACCGATACCTACCGTGCGTCAGGTGCAGGTGGTCAGCACATTAACAAAACTGACTCTGCGGTACGTTTAACTCACGCACCTACAGGCATTGTGGTGGCGTGTCAGAACCAGCGTTCACAACACGCCAACCGTGACCATGCGTGGAAACAATTACGTGCCAAGTTGTATGAACTGGAAATGAGTAAACGTAATGAGGCGGCTCAAGCACTGGAAGACTCGAAGTCTGATATTGGTTGGGGAAGCCAAATTCGCTCTTATGTATTGGATGATTCACGTATTAAAGACTTGCGTACAGGCGTGGAAACTTCAAATACAGGTGCGGTTTTAGATGGTGATTTAGACAAGTTTATTGAAGCCAGTTTAAAGCAGGGTCTATAAGTTACGGTCTGTAAGATCCTAATGAGCCTGCCCAATTCAGTGAAGTTGCTTAAAAATTTATATAAATCGTAAAAAAACGATATTAATATCGAAAAAATACGATATATTAAAAGCAGCTGCTGAATTGGGCTTATATTTACGAATATGTGTCTGAATGATGGATGTCGATTTAATCTTTAAAGCCTTAGCCAATCCTACCCGTCGGCAAATTTTAGAATGGTTAAAAGCACCAGAACAATTTTTGTCGGTAGATGAGTGTGGCGACTTTAAGCGTGGCGTATGTGCAGGACACATTGAGCGTTTGGGCAAAGTGTCGCAATCGACCATGTCAAATCATTTATCGGTACTGCAACAGGCAGGTCTTATTCGTGCAGAAAAATATGGACAATGGTCGTATTTTTCTCGTAATGAAGCACTCATTCAGCAATATGTCGAATATTTAAAACACTCACTTTAACTGTGAGATTAGAGGCAAAAATGGCTGAATTAGACTCTCCTTTAGTTTTGGGTGATCTGCATCTAAAAAACCGTGTGGTGATGGCACCTTTAACCCGTAGCCGCGCCAGCGATGACCGTGTTCCAACGCCAATGATGGCAGAATATTATGCACAGCGTGCCAGTGCAGGTTTGATTCTTTCAGAAGCGACCGTAATTTCTGAAGAAGCCAATGGTTATTTAAATACCCCAGGATTGTTTACCGATGCTCAAGTGCAGGGTTGGAAACTCGTTACCGATGCCGTGCATGCCAAAGGTGGTTTGATTGTGGCGCAACTGTGGCATGTAGGTCGTGTTTCACATCCAGATTTACTCAATGGTGCAACACCAGTATCGGCAAGTGCGGTACAACAAGCAGGTTATGTCAGTTTGTTGCGTCCTAAACGTGAATATGTGTTGCCACGTGCCTTAGAAATTGCAGAAATCCACACCATTACCGAGCAATATAAACAAGCCGCCATCCGTGCCAAAGAAGCAGGATTTGATGGGGTAGAGTTGCATGCAGCCAATGGTTATTTGATTGATCAATTCCTGCAAAGCAAAACCAACCAACGTGACGATGAATACGGTGGTTCGGTTGAAAATCGTGCGCGTTTCTTGTTAGAAGTGATGGACGCCTTAATTGAAGTCTGGGGCGCAGGTCGAGTCGGTGTGCATTTAGCACCACGTGGCGATGAGCACGACATGGGAGATGATGATCCACGTGAAACCTTTGGCTATGTCATGCAGCAATTGGGGCAGCGTAAAATCGCCTTTTTCTTTACCCGCGAATATTTAGCCGAAGACAGCATTTCCCAAGAAATGAAAGTACGTTCAGGCGGTGTGCCATATATCGCGAACATGCGTTTAAGTCGTGCTGATGCCGTGGAATTATTGGCTTCGGGCAAGGCCGATGCGGTGTCATTTGGTAAGGCGTATATTGCCAATCCAGACTTGTATGAGCGTTTATTGGCAGATGTACCTTTAAACGAACTCAAGCTGGAAAACATGATTGGTACAGCCGTTGCAGAAGGCTATATCGATTATCCAACTTTGGCGGAAACACAACACGCTGTAGAATAAAAGCCAGTATAGCGCCACATGCAATTAACATGCGCGTGTGGCTCTGTTATATTTTGCCGATAATCTTTCTTTGGGGCGCATCTTTTGGCTACTCCATTTTGGTATAACGCAGCCTTGGCGCTGTTAAAACCGATTTATCAGTCACGTATTCGTAAACGTGCCGAACATCCTGAGCAATTACAACAAGAACTGCTTGAGCGTTTTGGCCCATTTCAGCCCGCTAAAAATTTACATGCCATTTGGTTTCATGTGGTGTCGGTGGGAGAAACCAATGCCGCGCAACCTCTAATTGAACATTATTTAAAAGCGGGGCATCCTGTTTTAGTCACCAATACCACCAAAACAGGGCAGGCACGCGCCAAATCATTATTTTTAAAAGCACCGTATTTAGATTTATTTCAAGCTGTGTATTTACCTGCCGATCAGGTGCATTTAATTCGTGAGTTTTATCAGAAATATCAGCCTAAATTATTGGCACTGGTCGAAACAGAGTTATGGCCAAACTTGATTGATCAGGCGCAGCATTTTCAAGTCCCGTGTTTGTTGATTAATGCGCGGCTTTCGGAAAAATCGGCCAAAGGTTATGCCAAAGTTAAAGGATTAACTCGCGGCATGTTGCAAAAATTGCAGCAACTTTTGGCGCAAGACCCTGCCACACAGCAGCGTTTTATTGCATTGGGGATGCCTGCCGAGCGTACAAAAGTGGTGGGTAATATTAAATTTGATATTACTGCACCAGAAGATTTTGTAGAGCAAGCCGCGCAGTTGCAACAGACATGGCAATTGGTACATCGCAAAATTATTACCCTTGCCAGTACCCATGCGCCTGAAGAACAGCAATTATTGACTGCACTGAAACCTTATTTCGCACAGCATCCTGAACTGTTATGTATTGTTGTGCCGCGCCATCCAGAGCGTTTTGATGAAGTGGCTATGCAGGTACAAAAACTGCAACTTAATATGCAGCGCCGTAGCTTGGCTGAAGCGATTCAACCTGAAACACAAGTGTATTTAGCCGATAGCATGGGTGAAATGTGGTTGTGGTACGCCTTAAGTCAGGCCTGTTATGTCGGTGGTTCGCTGAATGAACCTGGCGGTGGGCATAATATTTTAGAGCCTTTGGCCTTAAATGTCGCCACGGTATTGGGCAAAAATTATTTTAACTTCCAAAGTATTGTGGATGAGTTTGTTGCAGCAGAAGCCGTGTATGTGGTCGAAAATGCTGAACAAGCTGTAAATACGTTAACGCAATTGTTGTTTGAACCTGCGTTACGTGCACAGCTGAATCAAAATGCTCAAGTGATTATGTATAAAAATCGTGGCTCTTTAACTGAGCATATTCACGTGATGAATCAGTATCTTTAAATATGAATATCGTTTTGCTTGACCCGCGACAGACCACAAATGAAGTGTGGTCTATTAGCACCCAGCGGCAAGTGCAGCATTTGCATACGCATGTTGGTGTGCAAGTCGGTGACAGCTTGAAAGTCGGGATTCGTGGTGGCAAGCGTTATTTGACCGAAGTGGTGGACGTTAGTGAGCAGCGGATTCAAGTCAAAGCCCTGTATGAAGAAGCTGTACCGAAAAAACTGCCTGTGACCCTGATTGTGGCTTTACCACGCCCTAAAGTATTACGTCGTTTAATTATGGATAGCGTGACGCTAGGTGTGGAAAAAATTATTTTACTGCACAGCTATCGAGTCGATAAAAGCTATTGGCAAACGCCATTTTTGCAGCAGCTCGATCAATATGTAACTTTGGGTTTGGAACAAGCAGGCGATACCATTGCATCTGAGATTCAGCTTTATAAACGCTTTAAACCCTTTGTGGAAGATGTCTTACCCAGTTTGATTTCTGCCGATTGTCCTGCTTATGTGGCGCATCCTTATACCGATCAAGCTATGCCACATGCCATTCAACATCCATGCAGTATTGTGATTGGCCCAGAAGGTGGATTTATTCCCTACGAAATTGATTTGCTCGAAAAAAACGGCTGCCAAGCGCGGCACTTGGGCAACCGTATTATTCGTACTGAAACTGTGATTGCTTATGTTTTAGGGCGTTTGTTTAGTGCGGGCTGAATCATCTTCATTGACTGCTGCATCACCACGATAAACTTTCACTTCCTGCACAGGATAAGGAATCGAAATGTGATGTTCGGCAAAAGCGGCAATTACCCGTTCTTGCACTTCACTGATGGATGCTGAAGTGGTGGTTTCCGTCGTATTTACCCACCAACGCACATTTAAATTAATCGAAAAATCGGCCAAGGCAGTGACATTGACGCTAAATGCAGGTTGGCTCAAGATTTTTATGTCACGGTCTAAAATGGCCAAAATAATATCTTTGGCTTTTTGTACGTCATCTTCATAACCAATACCGACCACAAACTCGCAACGACGACGGGTATAAGCCGTATTGACCGTCACGGCACTGGTATACACCGTAGCATTTGGAATCACGATGCGACGTCCATCGGGAGAGCGCAGGAAGGTGGCACGAATCTGAATATCTTCTACCGTACCTTCCATATTATTTACGATAATGTCATCACCAATTTTAAATGGCTCACCAATCAAAATCAGCACGCCCGATAATAAATTCTGGAAAATATCTTTAAAAGCAAAACCAATTGCAACAGAGCCTAGACCCAAAGCACTCATCAGTTGGCTTGGGGTAAAACCCGGAATTGCAATCACCATCGCAATCAGAAAACCAAAGAAAATAATTGCGGAACTACCGACCCGATTCAGCACCAAAACCAGATTTTGTCGGGTATAGGAACGATTGTTTAGGGTCTTGCGGACAAACCATTTAAACACACGGGCAAGCAGCCAAAACAGAATCAGCACCACGGCTGCAATCATTAAATACGGCACACGCTCCCAAAATCCTTCCATAATTTTGTCGATGGTTGAATAGGCGTCATTGTACTTCGCTGTATGATTGATCACGGTTTGCGTAGTTTTTTCAGTGGCCTCATGCAACAGTTGACTGGTATTTTCAGAAACTTCACTGAGTGAGGGTTTGGATTCTGCCACGATAATTCCGAATTCAAAATGAAGCGACTATTTTGCCTGAAAAACTCAATTTGGTTAATGCAGCGATGCTTACTTGCGAGTATTTTAGACAACTTGGATAGAAGTGATGAGCGTACTATTTTGTAGCATTTAAACTGCGAGTTGTATGTGGTTTTATCTGTAAGACAGGGTCGTAGGTATGAATGATTGGCTGCGTAAAAAAATGTTAATACTCGCGATTATTGGACGATATTTTCTTTAAAAATAATGCAATGCGCAGTACAGTGGAATGTAAACCTGAAAAGTATGAATGCAAGGACATGGCATTCGATCAACGCTTTGGCATGCTATTTTTTGTATAAAACTTATGCGACTAAAGCCGAATGGTGAGCCATAAAAAAGAAAGTTCATACTGTAAATGTGCAGAAATAATAATCAATAACGTGGCATACATCTCGTGAGAGATGCAAGAACATCAAGGAAGTAGCAGATGAAAGACGTATATCCTGTTCCAGATGAATTTAAAAAGACTGCCCGCACCACTGAGGCAGAATATTTTCAACGCTATCAACAATCTATAGATGACCCTGATACTTATTGGGCAGAGCAAGCCCAACGCTTAGATTGGATTAAACCTTTTACTCAAGTCAAAAATACCAACTTTGACCCCGAACATTTTAAAATTGAATGGTTTGCCGATGGGCAACTGAATGTCAGTGCCAATTGCTTAGACCGTCATTTAAAAGAACATCCGCATAAACCTGCAATTATTTGGGAAGGAGATCATCCTTCTCGACATAAAGTGGTTTCTTTTGCTTCTTTGCATGATGAAACCTGCCGTTTTGCCAACGTACTGAAAAAGAACGGGGTGCAAAAAGGAGATCGGGTGGTGCTGTACATGCCGATGGTTTCCGAAGCTGCGATTGCCATGCTGGCCTGCGCGCGGATTGGTGCAGTGCATTGTGTGGTTTTTGGTGGTTTTTCTCCCGATGCTTTGGCTAGCCGAATTGAAGATTGTCAGGCCAAGTTAATTGTCACTGCCGACTCGGCCATGCGTGGTGGTAAGCCAATTTATTTAAAAGCCAATGTTGATGCCGCTCTAAAAGTAGCAGGTACTGACTGTGTGCAAAATGTGATTGTGGTGCATCGTACAGGCAATCCGATTGAGATGTTGCCTGAACGCGACTTGTGGTATCACATGGAAATTATGTCGGTGAATGATATCTGCCCACCCGAGCCGATGAATGCCGAAGATCCACTATTTATTTTATATACCTCGGGTTCGACTGGAAAACCCAAAGGTGTTTTGCATACCACAGGCGGTTATTTGACCTATGTGAATAGCACGTTCCGAGAAGTCTTTGACCTGAAACAGGATGATGTGTTTTGGTGTACCGCAGATGTAGGCTGGATTACAGGGCATTCTTATGTCTTATACGGGCCATTGTCGAATGGTACATCTACCGTGATGTTTGAAGGGGTGCCGAACTATCCAAGCTGGGCGCGCACAGGGCATATTGTCGATAAACACAACATCACCATTTTATATACCGCGCCGACTGCCATTCGCGCCATGATGCGGGAGGGAGATCGTTTTGTACGTGAAAGTGACCGCAGCAGCTTGCGTTTACTCGGTTCAGTCGGTGAGCCGATTAATCCCGAAGCGTGGAACTGGTATTACAACGTGGTAGGCGAAGGACGTTGCCCAATTGTAGATACATGGTGGCAAACCGAAACAGGGGGCATATTAATTTCAGCATTGCCTGGTGCAACGCCACTGAAACCCGGTTCGGCAACCCGCCCATTATTTGGCGTGCAACCTGCTATTGTCGATGCCGAAGGTAATGAACTGGAAGGCGCGACCGAAGGCAATTTAATTATGAAAGATTCATGGCCAGGGCAAATGCGCGGTATTTGGGGCGACCCTGCACGTTTTATTGAAGCGTATTTTTCGACCTATCCGGGTGCGTATTTTACAGGAGATGGTGCACGCCGTGATGAAGATGGCTATTACTGGATTACAGGGCGTGTGGATGATGTCTTGAATATTTCGGGGCACCGTTTAGGTACTGCGGAAATTGAAAGTGCCCTAGTAGCGCATGAAGCTGTGGCTGAAGCGGCAGTGGTGGGTATGCCCCATGAGATTAAAGGACAGGGGATTTGCACCTTTGTAACTTTGCAAGTTGGTACACCCGAGTCAGAGGAATTGCGTGAAGAATTAGTCAATTGGGTTCGCAAAATTTTGGGGCCTGTGGCAACGCCTGATGCGCTGCATTGGGCACCTGCTTTACCTAAAACCCGCTCAGGTAAAATCATGCGCCGTATTTTGCGGAAAATTGCAGCGAATGAATTGGATAGTTTAGGAGATACTTCGACTTTGGCTGAGCCGCAAGTGGTGGAGCATTTGATTGCAACGGTGTATGGGGAGAGGTAGGTTAAGGTTGCTGTCACTGTACACAAAGAAGTTAGATAAGGTTTGTTTTTTATTTTTTTCGATGAAGTAAGGTGATTGTTTATATCATCTTACTTTATGCGACAACTCGTGTCGTCTTGCTTGGTAATTTGCTTGGGTGATTAAAAAATAACTGTAGAATAAATAACCATCATACAGATGATGTGGAATGGCATGAATATTCTAGGGTTACAGGCCAAGTATCGGCGTTTATATCATGAAAACTCAATTTGGAAATTATTAAGAGCAGATAACGCACCACATATTTTAGCGTTCATTGTTGACTTATTTGCAGAACAAAATGAAGTCCCTTATGGCCGTGCAAGAAATGTCTTGGATGAGTTGATTAAATCTAGTCGTGAGCAGGGTATTTGGCAGACAGAAAATAATGCAGCGCATTATTTAAATCATTGGATTCATTCAGGCTGGCTCAGAGAAATAGATGGCAAGCTGAGTAAAACGGATATTAGCGAAACCGTATTACGTTTTTGTCAGGGCTTGGATGAGCGAGCAACCCATACCACAGCATCACATTTAAGAATTGTGCAGGATGCGGTTCGTGATTTTGTGGTCGCATTGAGTGAAAATATTGAAGAACGAGTGGAGTTGCTCGAACAAAAAAAATTAGTGATTCAAAATGAAATAGATGCTTTGTTGGCGGGTGTTGTTACACAATTAGAAGAATCAGAACAAAAAGAAAGAATACGAGAAATTTATCAACTTGCTTCCATTCTTACAGGCGATTTTAGACGGGTCGAAGATGAGATTCGTCTACGAGATAAAGAGTTGCGTCTAGATATGATTAGTGGTGCTTATTCACGTGGAGAAGTATTGCTGAGCTTAATGGAAAAAGAGCAGTTGCTTGCCCAAAGTGATGCAGGCAGTGCTTTTGATGGGTTTTGTCAATTACTTCAGGATCAAGATCGTTCTACTGAGTTTAGAGAGCAGTTACGCAGTATTTTGAATCATCCTATTGCACAACAATTAAGCGAATCTCAACGTAAATATTTAGGTCAGTTAATGCGTGAGTTAGGACGCGAAAGTAGCCGAGTTTTCCAAGTCCGACGTCGTACAGAAGAAGGTTTGAGAGCTTATATTGAAAGTGGTGCAGCATTGGAAAACCGTTTGATTGATCAGTTGTTGTCGGAATTAGAAAAAAATGCAGTGGCATTGTTGGAATCGGAGTGTGATTTAAAAACAGAAGTACAAGTGGATTTAGCCGTGGGTTCCATCCAGCTGAATTCGCCTGAAAGTCTTGCTTTAAAAAGTCCCACAGAACATATGGATACACGTGAGGTCGAAGAGCAACAAAACAAGACTGAACCTAGTGATCAGATGCTGAAGTACTTAGACAATGTACGGGTTCGTGCTGTTGCTGAAAAAGTATATCAAACGCTCGCACAGAAAGGGGTGATGAGTATTGCCCACTTAACACATGAACATCCTTTACAAGCGGGGCTTGAAGAACTTGTTGCTTATTTGCGTATAGCAAAAGCCATTAAAGCACCACAAATGCAGCATACCGAGCAAGTTGAACTTAAGGATCGTTCAGGTGTGCATTTGCAGGCCAGTATTCCAGTGTATTACTTGAGTGCAGATTTATTTCCCAAAAATATAGATGAGCTGGCACTTTAAGGAGATCGAGATGCAATCAGAAAATAAGATACAACAGCATGACAACTTCTTTGAAATGGTACGCAGACCATCTTCAAATTCAGAGAAAAATATAGAAATCCAAGCTAATCAGCCTGTAGAAGATTCGTTTCCTACAACTGGGGCAGAGGAACAACATGCAGATAATCAAACAGAGATGGAGCATGCTCAGGATCGTGATACAGATGCGCTTATGCCACATGCAGCCCGACGCGTATTGGTCTATCTCATGCGTCAAGGGGTTATTCTTGCAGCAGAAAACTTAAAACTTTTTGATTTATTGTGCCGATATGAAGCGGAAATTCGTAGACATTTGGCAGAGGTTTATATCCAGTTGGTTTTGGATGCCAAGAAAGGTGTAGCTTATATCATCAATCTTGAAAGTATTGAGGATGAACAGGAAGATGAGAACCAGCCTTTAGATGATTTTCCTGTACTGATACGAAAACGAACTTTGACTGTATATGACACCTTAATTTTACTTATTTTGCGGAAGTATTATCAGGAGCGGGAAACTGCGGGTGAGCAAAAAATTATTATTGATGTTGAGCGAATCCAGAGCAGTTTAATTCCATTTATTCCTTTAACGAATCATGACAGCAAAGATCGTAAAAAGCTAAATGCAGCATTAGAAAAATTTATTGAGAAAAAAGTATTAACGGGACTGCGTGGTGAAGAAGGGCGTTATGAAATTACGCCAATTATCCGCTATGTCGTGAATGCCGAGTTTTTACAAAGTTTATTATCTGAATATCAACAATTAGCAGCAAAGGCCAAGTTGCAGCAATCCGAACAAGAATATGGAGAATCATCATGCAAGAAATGACCCTCTCAACTTTATTTGCACAAGGCCAAATTCGCTTGTCAGAAATTTCAGTATTTAACTGGGGCTCCTTCCATAACTTGCATACCGCACGTATTGATCCTGAAGGGACACTTATTACGGGAGATAATGGTGCAGGTAAATCTACCTTTATTGATGGTTTAATGGCATTGTTACAACCTGCAAGTAAAGCTAGTTTTAACGTAGCAGCTGCGCAGGGCGATCGCTCAGACCGTACATTACTCTCTTATATGCGTGGTAGTTTTGGTTCAGAACATGATGGGGCTGGAACGCGAGTAAAAAATAAGCGTGAAAAAGCAGTGACAACAGCATTAAGAGCGCTATATACCGCTGATGACGGTTCGATGATTACTTTAATTGGATTGTTTTGGGTTGGACAAGGTCAACATTCGCTGAGTGAAGTGAATCGTTTATATATGATTGCAAGTCGTAATGTGCAACTGACTGAAGTGTTAGAAAAATTTGCAGACGGTAATACTCGCCAGCTAAAACAACATTTTAATCCTAAAACAGATGCACGCGTGCATTATTTTGATAGCAAATTTGAAGACTATCAGGAGATGTATCGTAAATATTTATTTATGGATAATAAAAATGCACCTGCGTTGTTATCACGTGCTTTAGGCTTAAAGAAAATTGATGATTTGACTAAATTAATTCGCGAGTTGGTTTTAGAACCAAGCCAGGTTCGTGCTTTGGCACAGACTGCAGTAAATGAATTTGCTGACTTAGAGGCAAACTATAAGCATTTGGTAGATGCGCGTGAACAAGTCCTACATTTACAGAAATTACCTGAGTTAGCTGTTCAAATAACAGCGTTAACTCTGCAACTGAATAATCTACAGCTCGAAAAACAAGCTTTTCCTGCATATTTAGGTGAATTGTATGTTCAGTTTTGGACTGAAAAAATACATCAGCTGGAGCAAGAGATACAGCGATTACATACGCAGTTTAAGCAACTAGAACAACAAGAATATGATGCGGAAAAACGACAAGAACGTTGCCATGAAGACTATTTACAAGTAGGCGGTAATCGGATTGAAAACTTACAAAAAGAGCTGGAGCTGATACAACGTCAGTTAAAGCAATTAACCATAGAGGCATCACGCTATCAGGAAGATGCTCAGCAATTACAATTGCAAGATGATTTAACCGAGCAAAATTTAATTGATAACCAAAAAATAGCCCATGAGCAGCTTCTAAATATTGGGCAAGAGAAAACCCAACGACAAGATGAGTTTGCTCAAGTCAGTAGCAAATACGCACAAACGCAACAGCAACTGAAAGAAACTCAAAGCGATATTCAGGAAATAGAAACCAGACCTAATAGTAATATTCATGATGTACATTTATTGCGTTTAAGAGATGAGCTTAGACAGCACTTAGATTTTGATGAACATGAATTAATGTTTATTGGTGAGCTCATTGATGTAAAAGAGGCTGAAAAAAGCTGGCAAGGCGCAATTGAACGAGCATTAGGTGGTTTAAAAACAACGTTATTGGTGCCGAAAGATCGTTATTCGATGGTCACTCAATGGGTGAATGCGCGTCATAATAAAACCCATGTGCGTTTACAGGTGATCCATCTTGATGCTACAGAAAGTGTGTATTTTAAAGAAAATGGTTTTCTGCGGAAATTGGTTTGGCGAGAGCATCCATATCGTGATTGGTTAAAACAACATCTACTTCGCTTTGATCTGCAATGTGTGGCAGATACAACAATCATGAATACAACGCCTTTTTCTATGACACAACAGGGCTTAATTCATCGTGAGCAAGGTCGTTTTGAGAAAAAAGATCAACAGCGGATTGATGATCGAAAAATTTGGTGTTTGGGATTTTCCAATACTTCACGTTTAAATTTATTAAAGCATGAAGCGAAACAACTTGAGGTACAGTTGGAACAGTATGCCTTGAGTGTTGCACAATCGCGTAAGGTGTTAGATCAGGTAACACAGCATAAGAGTTTGTGGGAGCGAATGTTACGTTACCAATGGGATATGATAAATATTCCTTATTGGACAGAGCGCCAGCAACAGACCAGCAATGACTTGCAACATTTACAGCGGGCAGATACCAATATTGAACAAGCTCGACAACGTTGGGAGCTTGCAAAAGAGGAATTAAAACAACTACAGGAACAGAAAGGACAGTTACAACACACTTGGGGGAAACTCAAACAGAAACTCAGTGATGCAGAAAAACAACAACAACAAGCGCAAAAGGCAGCAAACCAAGGTGTCCCAGAACAAGCCAGAGAACTGTTGCTACAGCGTATAGGAGAAACACCTCGGTTGGAGGATGCTTATCTTACTGCTGTGGAAAAAGAGCTAGAGCGTTTAATTGAACATACCAGCAACCAAAATACCTCAGCAAAAAATAGCGCAACGTACATTATTGGTCAGTTTCGTGGCAAGGATAAATGGTCACATATTGCATTACAACGTGAATGGGCAGTTGGTTTGGCCGCATTGGATGATTGCGTTGCCTATTTTCATGAACTAGAAAAGGAAGGTTTGCCTGCCTTAGTTGAACAGTTTGAACTGAACCGTACCAGGTTTGTCGGAGACTTTTTTATTTAAGTTAGGCCACCTGACCTAACGGGTTAATCTTATCATAGTACATTGCTTCAAACTCAAAAGGTGATACATAACCCAGTGCACTGTGTACACGCTCTTTATTG
>NZ_JBWKMK010000126.1:0-20954 GCF_056431365.1 Acinetobacter seohaensis | reverse complement strand
ATCCATGCACGTGTAGCAGTTCTTAACAGATTTACGGAATTAGGTCGACCACTTACCCAAGTTACGCCTTAAATTTGGCTCAATTAGGGGCGCTTTGCATTTCAAATCTTTGTGCAACAAAGCCGTTTCTAATTGCAAGGGTAGTGGTAAAATTTTATTCGATTTTTCTGAGGGGTTGATTAATTATGGCAAGTAATATTAGTTCTGAGCAGGCGGTAGAGCATGCTTGGAAATATTTTGAATTACATTCTAATCAGAGAATAACCTTATTTAATTATTTTCTTTTTATTATGGCAGGTTTGGGTACAGCTGTTGGAGTAATTCTTCAATCCTCAAACAAATTTTCATATGTTGGTATTTTCATTAGTATATTTATCATTGTTGTATCTGTGGTTTTTTGGAAGCTCGATCAAAGAACCTCTTTTCTTATTAAGCAATCTGAGCAAGTTTTTAAAAAACTAGAAAGAAATTCTTCAATTGATATTGGGATATTCTGTAATGAGGATGCTAATTTAGAAAGAGCCAATAAGAATAAAGCTTTTGTTAATCAAGTTATTACGTATGGTTTATTGTTTAGATCAACTTTCTTTATCACTGGATTAGTTGGTGTCATAGGGGTTTTAATTTTTTACATGAAGATTATAGGTTATATTGTACTATAATCTTCATTAATTTAATTGTTTAATATTTTCTAAATAATATTTTAATGTAAGTTAAGTGTTTTAGGTCAAATCTCTTAATCCATTCATGATTCTCATAGCCCAATTATTAACTGATTCTATTGAGCAGTTTTCTTGTACTGAAAATCGTGGATGGATAATATATGTATGAGAGTTTTCTCCAAATACATCATTAAATAGTTCATTTGGCCAAGACAATGATTTTGCAACTAAGTGTTTTTTAATATCATCCAGATAAAATTTCCAATCATCGGTTGTGAGATGAATAAGTTTAGTTGAGATACTCTTAATACCATCTGATGTATCTAACTCGATAAGTAGAAAATCTTTTCCTTTCTGAACAAGATGTACAAACTTAATTGTTCGTCGCATATTGTCACCAATTTTATGACATTCTGAACGTCCTACTTTTATGAGCTCATGAGTCATGGACTCATATAGTGTGCACTGATGCTCAGACTGGAGTATTTCAATCAACGAATTGAAGTCATTATAACGTTGAGCATATTTCTGATCATAATTTGTGTAATCTTTTTTGCCTCCAACATCGGCAGCAGGTAGATCTCCAGCACTATTTGCCTCGTCTGTACTGACTAAATTCCCAGAGCCAGACTCATTATCATTACTATCATCTTTTGCTCTCTGTCCAGTAATTTTGATTTTACCTTTCTTAGTTATTTCTAATGGCTTAATGAAGCTTACCCAAGATTCATTAGCATTTAAAACTCGAATTCCTTGTTCTATAGAAGCTGTTGCATCATCCTCAATGGTAGAGCCAAGGGAGTCACTATATTCTGGTTTATAACCTTGCCCTGATTGTTGTCCTTCAGTCTTGATTTGAATAAAAGATGGATGTGAAAAAGTAATGTTTGTTGGAATATCAGTATCAATTTCGATGCCAACAATCTCTTCTACAAGAAAAGCATCTCGTGATGTGTTATATCGTCCTCGGAAATGTAATGTCCAATCTTTCATTGATGGTGGGTCAAACTGGAAAATCCATTTTTTCCACCCATTCTGATCTTTTAGTTGAGTGTTAAAGTAACGCGAAATACTTTCAAATGATTGTTTTGCATTTGGATCAAGTAGTAACCAAGCAAGTAGGATTTGGGTTCCTTTCTGATTTACTAATTTTAAAGGCATCGTATTATTTTCTAGAAAAACAATTAAGTTTTCCTCATCATTTTGAATGACTTCAAACTCATGTTGGATCGTGGTGGTAGAGAGACTTGCTCGACAAAAATAAGAATTAATGAGGAAAAGTGTTCGAGCTAATTCAAGCTGAGGAAGATGAATTGTGGCTTGATTCGGTCTTTCAATGACAAAGCTGGTTTGTATTCCTTCAAAATATGCAAGTTTTGGATCAGTCGATAATTCGTTAAAGTCTTTTAAGTATGAGGGAGTAAGGACGTCTTGATTGGTCAATGTAATGGCTAGGTTTGGTTGAGATAATTGCCGTTCACTACAATTTATCTTTTTACCTCGGATTAGCATGGCGGAATTACTGAAATTTGTAAATTTTTTCTCCTGCTTTGGTGAACATTGAAGGTTGATACTCCATATCTTCGATCTTGAGCCTTTGAAAAGTCCGCCAATATGAGTAATTGTTACATTATGATCAAAATTATTAATTCTTGCTGTCATCAGTTTTAAAAAATCCAGATAATTCTAAAATTCTTGAGGCGTCAGGAGTTATTCTTTCTTTACTGAGTCCTGCTAAACGAAAGACTCGCCATAAGTGTAATTGTTGATTATCTAACGATAATAATTCAACAGCTACACAGACTCTCCGTAGTTGATATTCAGTGATGCTTTCAACATATTTCACTAAAAATTGTTTAACTAATGGGAGCTTGTTAAGATTATGTTCTATTGTTGAATGCTGCGGTAATTGCATAAGATACCAGTTTGCAGAATGTCTCGGAGTACTTAGATCATCTTTAGATTGATGTGCAATTCGTAGTAATAGTTTTACGTACACCCGATCACGTTGAGGCCATTCCACTCGGGTTTCAGGTGCTTGTTGGATTATTTGATGTTCTGAGTTAAAGCTCTGGAGCCACTGATAATCATAGCGATACAACCATGCATAGATAGCGCCTCCATTTCGTATGGAACGACTTGCTTTAATACCATTTTCTAGAACTAACTGTTGCCATTGTTCTCTATATTGTTCACGTTTAATTATATCTAGGGTATCTTCGTTAGGTTTAGTTTTAACAATAAAAACGGGTTGAATATTTTGGACGTAATGAAAAATATCTTCTAATTTTTCCTTTGGAGTAAAGGTTTGATGAATCAATAGATGTTCAAAGAAGCTAAAACTTTTTCGATGCTTACGGAATATGCTTTTTAACCAGGAATTTTCTTCACCTTGGTGGCAGAGTAAATTCTTAGTTTGAAGATATTCTTTGCCCCAGTGTTGTAAAACTAAGGATAAAATTTCATCATGTTTAATATGCTTTCCTCGTGTGTAACCAAAGTCATGTGCTAATCCATGGTAAAAATGACTCCATTGCTCAAAAGAAATAGATGGATAGGATGATAGCTTAAACAATTTTTGCACTTGGTAAGACATAATGAAGTCTTGAGGGAAGACTGAGCTGAATGATTCTATTGCAAAGTTTGATTCAATTAAGGGTTGGAAATGATGTCTAGAGTCCGATGGTTTTTCTTTATAAATAATTAATGGTCCGTGATCTAAACAGATTGGTAGGTTAGGAATAAACCAATTTCTTTTCCAAAAAGCTTCACCATAAGTCTGTATTTGAATTTCAATACATTTTGGACAAACTTGGAAATTCTGAATTGCCTTGATTCTTGATGCAGAAACTCCAAACATTGTATGTAGAGCACCATTGGTTTTACCTTGCATCAGTTTAATGGCTTTATTACGTATTTTTTGTGGAACAAATGGGGCATACAGTGGAAATAAGGTATTTTGGTTTATCAAATCATTAGTTGAATATTGTTTTGTTTTTCTTAATAAATATGCAATTTTAGAGACATGGCTGGGTAAATCTAGCGTTGCTATAACAGCTCTAGTACCAAAAACCTCATCCAACAGTTGTTTAGGACTGGTAATGCCATGATACACACCTGCCCGTGCTATTGAGCTGTATAAAAGTTCATCGGGGTGTGGTAATGGAAAGTTATGCATATGTATCATGATTGTATCAGCTTATTTTTTAAATAGCGTTTTAACAGAAATAGACTTATTTCTTTAGCTTCCTAAGCTCCCAAATTAATTTACATGACATTAAGCATTCACAAAATGGACTTTTTTAAAATTTGTGTAAATACTGTTTAAAAGGCTTTCAAACTCGATTATAAAACGACTCATGGGGTAATCCTTCAGCAGAATTACTACCAAACTATGATCCATCACGATAAAGTTAGAGCGATGCTTCAAGACCATCTCTATAGCAAGGGTCCGTACTGATAAGTAAGATCACACTGTCTTTTATGTAATTTAAGATATTGATATTTAATGAAAAATAAGGATTATAAAACCCTGATTTTTACTTAAAGGAGGATTTAGAGTTGATAACGCATAGGCTTGTTTTTCAATAAATGTCATATTATAAGCTCATAAGTAAATTATATTTCAGACATTTGTTAGGGAATACTTTCTTTCAACCAATAATCAAAAATTGGACGAGCAACTTTGGCAGCAGCACTACCACTGCGTCCATTCTCTAAAATAATGGCAAGAACAATTTGAGGGTTATCCGCAGGAGCAAAGCCAATAAATAGAGCATGATCGTAATGCCGTTCACTGAGTAAGGCTTCATTGTAGTGTTTGCCCTGTGCAATACTTTTAACTTGGGCTGTACCTGTTTTTCCTGCAATTTGATATTGTAGTCCCGACTTGATACCTTGACCTGTACCAGACTGAATCACATCAATCATGGCGTGATGCATTTTTACCCAATCGTTAGGGGTGCCATTAAAGAGAATTTTACCATCTGTATCATGGTGGATTGGGTAGGGTGTTGAACCTTTACTTTCTTTAAGTAAATGAGGGGTAATATGCTTACCAGAATTGGCAACGATTGCTGCCGAAAGGGCTAATTGTAATGGTGTAGCGGTGAATGCCCCCTGACCAATACTTACGGAAATTGTTTCACCCATTAACCATTTTGTCCCACGGGTTCGCATTTTCCATTCGGGTGATGGATATAATCCCGAACCTTCATAAGGTAAGTCAATTCCTGTTTTTTCACCAAAGCCAAACTGGGTCATCCATTTGTACATATTGTCGATACCCATTTGATAAGACAATATATAAAAATAGGTATCACTAGACTGTGTGATCGCTTTATGTAAATCGACAATGCCATGGCCAGATTTTTTCCAATCACGAAATTTATGACTATCACCAGGGATTTGGAAATAGCCAGGATCAAAAATTTTGGTATTCCAGTCAATATAGCCATAATGAATACCGCCCAATCCAGCCATAGGTTTAATTGTTGATGCTGGTGGATAAGTCCCCTGTAATGCTCGGTTATATAATGGTTGATCAAGATTCTCATTGAGATTGTTATAATCTTTATGGCTAATACCCGTCACAAATAAATTCGGATTAAAACTTGGGCTAGATACCATTGCCAGTACTTCACCATTACGAGGATCTAAGGCGATAATCGCTCCACGTTTCTGTGCAAGTTGTTCCGATGCAAACTTTTGTAAATGAAAGTCAAGTGAAAGATAGAGATCATTGCCACGAATTGCAGGTTGATGTTCTAAATGTTTTAAAACTGTCCCATGTACATTGACTTCAACAGATTCATGACCTTTTTGCCCATGTAAAAGTTGTTCATAAAATTTTTCTATACCGATTTTACCAATCAGGTTTGTACCTGCATATTTATCTTTATCAATAACTTTTAGCTCTTTATCATTAATTCGTCCCACATAGCCAATTAAATGAGCAAACAAATCATCATAAGGATAAATTCGTGTCATTTGGGTTGCAATTTCAACATCAGGAAATTGATATTTAACTTCACTAAATCGTGCAATATCTTCATCAGTAAGATGGAATTTAATGGTGACTTGGTCAGTTTTTCGTGCATCTTTAAAACGTTTTTGAACTTGTCCAATATCTTCTGCTGATAAATTTAATATTGGTTGTAAATTATTGATTAAATTGTTAATTTTTGGATATTGAGCTTTATTTACAGTAATTGAAAAAATAGGATAATTATGGGCGAGTAATATTCCATTACGATCGTAAATATTTCCTCTCGCAGGTGGGATTGACTGTAAACGAATTCTGTTAGATTCTGAGATAGTTTGAAAATGTTGATGCTGATAGAGCTGCAAATAACCATATCTAATGATCAAGACAGCAAGACAAATTCCCACTAGAGCCATTGCAAAATAGATTCTCAGGTTAAAAATCTTCTTTTCCTGCTGTAAATTTTTAACCTGATTATGTGTTTGATGCCACATAAGCAATCAATTCACAAAATGTGCTTGAGTCGTAAAGAAATCATGCAGATCTGTAATCAGGATATCCCCAAAATCCTGCCCATTTTGCGCACGTATTCGAATAGATGATTGTTGCATTTCTTGCTCCCCAACAATGATCAGATAAGGTATTTTTTGTAGCGTATTTTCACGGATTTTATAGTTCAATTTCGATTGACTTAAATCTAATGTTGCCCTAAAGCCATTCTGTTTAAGTGATTCTTGGACTTGTTTGGCGTAATCATGTTGTGCATCTGTAATCGGTAAAATTGCGATTTGGACAGGCGCAAGCCAAAATGGGAAGTGCCCCATATAATGCTCGATCAAAATACCAATAAAGCGCTCAAGAGATCCAAATAAAGCACGGTGCAACATCACAGGCCGTTGTTTTTCATTATTTTCATCAATGTAATGAATATCAAAACGTTCTGGTAAATTTAAATCAACCTGAATTGTTCCGCATTGCCATTCACGACCAATGGCATCTTTTAAGGTAAATTCAAGTTTAGGGCCATAAAATGCACCTTCACCGATATTTAAGGTATAAGGGATATCAAGCTGTTCGAGAGATTGTTCTAGTGTATTTTCTAAGAAATCCCAAATTTCTTCCGTGCCGACACGATGATCAGGCCTTGTCGATAATTTAAGCGAAACTTCATTAAAGCCAAATTGCTCATAAATTTTATAAATGAGGGCAATTGTATTTTTACATTCAGATAAAAGCTGGCTGTTAGTACAAAAAATATGGGCGTCATCTTGGGTAAAATGACGAACACGCATTAATCCATGTAAAGATCCAGATGGCTCATAGCGATGAACTTTACCAAATTCCGCCATACGTAATGGTAAGTCACGATAACTTCTTAATTCATGTGCATATAGACAAACTGCGCCAGGACAACTCATAGGCTTAAGTGCATAACTTCGCTGATCTTCAGTGACGGTGGTAAACATATGCTGCTGATAGTTTTGCCAGTGTCCCGAAATTTCCCAAAGTTCACGATCCATGACATCGGGAGTATTAACTTCGATATAACCCGCATCATCTTGTTGCTGGCGTAAATAATCTGATAATAACTGAAATAATTTCCATCCTTTCGCGTGCCAGAACACGGCACCTGGTGCTTTATCATCAAAATGTAGTAAATCAAGTTGTTGTGCTAATTTACGATGATCTCGTTTTGCGGCTTCTTCAACTTGCTTTAAATGTTTTTTTAATTGTTTTTGGTCAGCCCAACATGTGACATAAATCCGCTGTAACATCGGTTGTGTAGCGTCGCCTTGCCAATATGCACCAGAAACATGAGTCACTTTAAAATATTCTAAAAATTCAGTATTTGGAACAAGTGGATATAAGTAAACGTCTGAGAAATCATTATTTTGATGGAAAAATAAGTCGCTTGAGTTACTCGTATTTTTTAAGTATTGATACTTAAAATCCAAATCTTGCTGTTTAAAAAAATTAGCTGCTTGATCGGCTGTAATCTTTTCAGTGCGAATATCTAAATGTTGTTGTACCCACTCATGCATTTTCAGTTCAATTTGTTGTAAATCATCCTGATTAAAATGCGGCGTATCGGCGAAATCATAATAAATACCTTGATTGGTAATTTGATATTCTACAGGTTGAGCAGCAGAGTATAACTGATGGACAGCCTGTGCTAATAAATAAGCATAGGAGTGTCGTAGTAGATTTAAATTATTGTCATCGTTCAGACTGAAAAGTTCGATGTGACAGTCATGTTGGATGACATGATGCACATCAACGAAATGAGCATCAATTTTGGCGAGAAAAGCTTTTTTATAGCCTTGAATTTTGAAACGGGACAAGGTTTCAAAAATCGACATTGGTTGCTCAAGTTGAAGATGCTGTGCTGAACCATGGAAATTAAGCTGGATATTCATGTAGAGTCGTCTAAATACAGGTTGGGTTATTGCAGATTAGCGGTCAATTTCTAAGGCTTGACCCTGACAGTTAAGATAAGGTTGCTGTTGGTGCCATGCGAGTTGACCAGAAATGATGGTTGTATCCACCAGATAGCGGAACGTTTTCTCTTGGAAGGGTGTCCAGCCGCAACGCATAAAATTAGTCTGTTCAGCTACTGATTGTTTTTTCTGATTTTCGCGGATGAGGACTAAATCAGCCCAATAGCCTTCGCGGATATAGCCTCGATCTTTAATACGGAATAAATCGGCAACTTGATGAGAAGTTTTTCTTACCAGCGTTTCAATTGATAGCTTTTGATCTGCCACTAATTCTAATAATGCGGGTAAGGCATGCTGAACTAGCGGTAACCCTGAAGGGGCATTAAAATAAGTTTGCTGTTTTTCTTGCCAAGTATGCGGCGCATGGTCTGTGCCAATAATATCTAAACGCTCACTATTGGCGACAGCATCAATGAGGGTATGCTTGTCACTGGCAGTTTTTATTGCTGGATTACATTTAATTAAATGTCCTAAATCTGCATAATCAGACTCATCAAAAGTTAAGTGATGTATACATACTTCAGCAGTAATATGCTTTTTATCTAATGGTAAATTTTTAAATAAGCAAAGCTCTTTTGCTGTCGTCAGATGCAACACATGTAGCTGTGTACCAAATTCCTCAGCGAGTGATACGGCTAATCGAGAGCTTTCAAAACAGGCTTGTTTATCCCTAATTTTAGGATGTAAGTTTGCTGGAAGATCTTCGCCATATTTATCACGATAAAACTCTTCCAGCTGTTTGATCCGGGGCGTGGATTCGCAATGTGTTAATAAAATAGTGGGTACATTCGCAAATAGGCGCTCTAAAATTTTTGGATCATCAACCAACATATTACCCGTTGATGCTCCCATAAAAACTTTCACACCGCCGACCAATTTAGGATCAAGAGCTTCAACAATCTCTAAATTTTGTGCACTTACTCCAAAGTGAAATGCATAATTGGCTATGCTATGTTGAGCTGCAATTGCTTTTTTATCGTGTAGTGCAGCTAAGTCCAATGTAGGAGGACTGGTATTAGGCATATCCATAAAGCTGGTAATTCCACCTATCGCAGCAGCCAAAGATTCTGAGGCAAAGCTTCCTTTTTGTGGTGAGCCTGGGTCGCGGAAATGGACTTGATCATCAATCATGCCTGGGAGTAACCATGCGCCATCAGCCTCAATGTTCTTGGCATTGTGGATACCCGTTATATTAGATTGTATTTTACGAATACGGCCTTGTTGAATAAGGACATCACGGATTTGTTGTTGCCCCTCATTAACCATATTCGCATTACGTATGATTAGATTGGGGAGTTGTCTAAAATTCATTTTGTAATGCCTTATAACCTTGTACCAACTCAATATTAGTGCTGACCACACTTTCAGAAAATTCACTGATAGAAATATCGATCGGCGGGTACTGGCTTAAGTCGGTTCGTGCATTGATATAGCTCATCGCAGGGACATAAAATGATTCAGGCAAATCGCGACCATCGACCACTGCATTATGACGGATGGCACTATGATCACCGACTTTACAGTTGAATAAGACACTGTTAAAGCCGACAAATACGCGGTTACCAACCACACATGGACCATGAATAATCGAACGATGGGCGATGGATGAGTTTTTTCCAATTGTGACTTGTGCACCTGCTTTTGAATGAATGACAACACCATCTTGAATATTTGAGTTTTCACCGATGATTATGGGTTGCATGTCGCCATTTTCATCCACTTCATCTGCACGGATCACCGCATAAGGACCGACAAATACGTTAGCTTCAATAATGACTTTTCCACAAATAATTGCGGTCTGATCAATATAAGCGGATTGGTCAATGACAGGGAGATGACCAGTTGGATTTTTACGAATCATGATAATGTCTTCAATGTTGTATAAATTAGTTAAATGATGGGCTGAGTTAAAATTGTGGCGTGTTGTGTGTTTAATCCAAGATAAAAACAATTGGGACGATCAGTGTGGCAGGCGGGTCCAGTCTGTTCGACCAAAAAAAGGATGCTGTCACCGTCGCAATCAAGTCTGGCTTCAATGAGTTTTTGACGATGTCCTGAACTTTCGCCTTTCCGCCATAAGCGCTGCCGCGAGCGAGACCAATAGCAAACCTGTCTTGTATTCAGGGTTTCAAGTAGTGCATCACGGTTAATCCAAGCAAGCATTAAGACATCTTTACTCTGTATATCTTGTGCGATTGCAGTGATTAATCCATCCTTGTTCCAAGGAATGGCATCAATAATGCTTGCCAGTTCATAACATTGCCCCATCTTTCCTTGTTCGATGTCTAGAAAAATTGTCGAACTTACCATTGCCATGAACCCTGCGCGACTGCATCGTGGGCATGTAAGCTTTCAGCATGGATGACTTTGAAGTTAAATCCTGCAATACCTGAGTAGTTGACAAATGCGTGGTATAAGCGGCGTAAAGCATCTTCACAGAACATTAAATTTTGACCATTGGCTAATGCGAATGCCTGCTCATCTACACGTTTGACAGCAGTCTGAACGGGTGTTGCCAAGGCTTGTTCTGCATGTGAAATGAATTGTCGAATTGGAATAGACTGTAAGCAAGGGTCTAATTTAAAACGTAGTTGAGCAAAACTTCTTTGGCTGTGTGGTGTTGCTACAATCGCGTCTGTTGTACCTAACCACGCCATGACATCATCCGTGTTTTGTGGATTTATTTTTTTTGTATCAACGGCATCTTGAAAGCTTTTTTGAATGAGGTCTCGTGCCAAAGCCGCAGAACAAGGACAGGTTGAAGAATAGGTGATTTCTATTGCTAATTCAGCCTCAAAAGTATGCTCATTTAACTGACAGGATAAGCTGAAAGGATAGCTTTTCCAGCCCGATAGTACACTGATTAAAGCAGGTTGTTCTAAGTTAAACTCCGCTTGAATATCAAGGCGGGCTTGTTGAGAGAGCTCGGTATGACTTGCTAAGAAATCCTGAAGTGTTTGATAAATGTGATTTAAAGTTAGGTCAGGCAGGGAATAGAGCTCCAGCAGTCGAGTATACAGTCTAGACATATGGATGCCTTTGGCCTGAGGATTATCCAAGCTGACATAGGCATTTACTTTACTGGCACACAGTGTGTTTTGAATTTGAATGGGCAAAGCAATATTTTCCATTCCGACCCAATCAAGAGGATAGGTATGCGTGTGAAGAAAAGGCGCAGACGAGATATCTGGGAGTTGCGAGGCATTCATATTGGAAAGCAAGTATTAAATGTTATGTTATGTTATAACATAACAGATAATGAGTATTGTTTCTAGTCCGGCCTTGATAAGAACCGATAAATACTCAATTTTCTATTTTATTTTTTGGAATTTCTACAATATCCAAATAAGATTAGAGAATGTCCTGTGAGTTGGAAATCATGATTTTCTGCAATACTTAAAAGTAATTTTTCAATTTCTTCATTCTTAAACTCAATGATTTGGTTTGTTTTTTGACATACAAGATGATCGTGGGAAGTATCTTGTTTTATTTCAAATAGGGCATGATTATGATCAAAGTTATGGCGTTGAATAATACCTGCCATTTCAAATTGAGTTAAGACACGATAAACCGTCGCTAGTCCAACATCTTCATCTTGTTCTAAGAGTTTTTTATAAATATCCTCTGCACTCAGATGGTGAGGACTTGAGTTTTCTAATATTTCTAAAATTTTTATTCGCGGAAGAGTGACTTTTAGTCCTGCTTTTCTCAGGTCTTGATTGCTAATCGCCATATATAATCCGTATTTGATAAGGATAGGGAGGAATGTAAATTTTGAGGAAGAACTTTTAAACTCATAAGCTATGTTATAACATAACAATATTAATGGTAAACTTATTAAAATTGCCAAGACGACATTTAGAGTTGCGAGATTGTAATAACTGAATATGAAGCATTTTTTAATTATAGGGTTACTTTTTTGTCTTTCAGCATGTAGTCAAAAACAAACAGGGCAATTGATTTACTCATCGAATGCCTCGGGGAAATATGCCACAAAAAAACATAAATCTGTACTATCAAATCGATTATTCAAGAAAATTGCACCAATTTCTTATCAGCATTGGCTATCTCAGCCTTTAAATAAAGATCAAGTTCTTCGTTATAAAGAGTTTTTAAAAAATAATAACTTACACAGTGTCATACCTGAGTTTGAGTTATTTCAAACTGCGAGAGATTGGCAAAATTGCAATGCATCCGAATATGAAATTCCATCTCAAGAAATTTGGAGCAATATTATTCCGACCTTAAAAATTTTGAAGGAATTGGTTGATGTCAAAGTGATTGATGATTTTACAGTCACTTCTGTCTACCGTAACTCTGCCTTAAACCGTTGTGCGAGTGGTGCTGATTCTTCAAGGCATGTTTTTAATGCAGCACTCGATTTTCGAATTGGTTCTGAACAACCCACGCCAGAAGAATCTGGAGTGATTCAGCAAACAAAAACTAAATTGTGTCAATTTTGGGTCGAAAAGGGAGTCACTTTAAATATGGGACTTGGTATTTATACTTCTGGGCAAATTCATATTGATAGTGCTGGATATCGTACATGGGGACCAGATCATAAAAGTACCTCATCACCTTGTATCACTCAGCTTTTGTCCAATCAGAATAATAAAGGAACACGAGATGAATGAATTAAAACTCAGTGTTGTGCAGCAAAGAGTGTTAACAATTTTGCAGAATGAGCAGAAGGCAATGAGCGCCTATGCTTTATTAGAAAAGGCAAAATCTTTCGGATTGCAATCTCCAGTACAGATTTATCGTATTCTAAAAAAATTATCAGGCTATGGACTGATACTTAAACTCGATACATTGAACAAATATTTAGCGTATGAATTGAGGAAGAAGCAAAGCTATTTGCTCGTCACGATTTGTACAGAATGTCAGGCAGTACAAATCGTTGATTCACCTCAGTTTGCTCACGCCATCGAACAGTCAATTTTCCCTCAAAATTTTAACTCTAAACATCATTATTTAGAGCTCGCAGGTCAATGTGCTTTATGTTTTTCCAAACATAACAGCCCTTTATTAACATAAAAGTGAGAAAGTCAATGGATCATCCTTTAGCCATCCCAGCAAAATTACCTGTAACTGTGCTGTCAGGATTCCTCGGTGCAGGTAAAACGACATTACTCAACCATATTTTAAATAACCGTGAAGGCCGTCGTATTGCTGTCATTGTCAATGATATGTCGGAGGTGAATATTGATGCTGCTTTAGTACGAGAGGGCGGTGCAGAACTTTCTCGTACAGATGAAAAGCTGGTCGAGATGAGCAATGGCTGCATTTGCTGTACGTTGCGTGAAGATTTATTGGTTGAGGTTCGTCGCCTTGCACAAGAGCATCGTTTTGATCAATTGGTCATTGAGTCAACAGGAATTTCTGAGCCATTACCTGTAGCAGAAACCTTTACTTTTGAAGATGAAAATGGTGTGTCACTGAATGAGTTTGCGCGACTTGATACCATGGTGACGGTTGTAGATGCCTTTAATTTTTTAAAAGATTACAGCTCGTATGATAGTCTGCAACAACGTGGAGAATCATTGGGTGAACAAGATGAGCGTACAGTCGTTGACTTGCTGATTGATCAAATTGAATTTTGTGATGTCATCATCTTAAATAAAGTGGATCTGATCAATGAAGAAGAAAAGCAACGTTTATTTGCAATTTTAAATAAGCTCAATCCACGCGCAAAAATTGAAATTTCTGAATTTGGTCAAGTCGATTTAGATAAGCTTTTAAACACGGGACTTTTTGATTTTAATGAAGCTTCTCAAGCTTCAGGCTGGCTGAAAGAATTGCGTGGTGAACACACGCCTGAAACAGAAGAATATGGAATTAAAAGTTTTGTATATCGTGCCAGACGTCCATTTCATCCACAACGCTTTTATGATTTTATCAATTCAGAATGGCAAGGTGTAGTCCGTTCTAAAGGCTTTTTCTGGCTGGCATCAAACCCTGAATTTGCTGCTTCTTGGTCACAAGCGGGTGCGATGGCTAGACATGGTGTTGCAGGCTATTGGTGGGCAACGGTTCCTGACGAGCATTGGCCAGAGGATCAGCAAAGCCGTGATGAAATCATCAAAAATTGGGATGAGCGTACTGGCGATGCACGACAGGAAATTGTACTGATTGGGATGGATATGGATGAGCATAGTTTAATCCAACAGTTTGACCAATGTTTACTGACGGATGAGGAAATGGCTGGGGGACCTGAGCAGTGGAAGCTGATGCTTAACCCATTTCCCGATTGGGAAAATTTAGGCCAATCTTTAGATCATTGATTTGAATGTGTAACTGACTCTTTTGTTTGAATAAGTGAGCAAAAGAGTTTGTTATCTAAAATATGAAATATTTTGAGGATATCTCTGGTTTTAGTCTAAGTCTTTATCACTCTGACAGTACAAGTCATATAGGGTCTGCATGATTTTTAATATTCGTATATCACTTAATTGATAAAAAATCTGCTTACCTTCACGACGTGTTGATACTATTTTACTTTTTCTCAGTACAGTCAGTTGTTGTGACAAGGTCGGCTGGTAAACCCCAGCAGATATTTCAATTTTTTGAACATTCAATTCACCATCAACTAAGACACATAAAATTTTAAGACGATCAGGATTGGATAAGACTTTTAAGCAATCAGTCACAAGATTGACTTTGGAAAAGTCTATTTTTAATTCATTGTTATTCATAAATTTATCCTAAAATTCACCTTATTCTATAAAAAAGTAAAGTAACACTTGAATATAGTATATAATTATATATTATTAATAAATATATTGTTTGGTGTGTTTTGTATGTTATGCATGACGATCTAATTTCCTTTACTGGTGGATTGTCGAGATGCGAAACCAGCGTGATTCAGGACTGAGTATGCCAAAGCTGATCCTACCTTTCATTCAGATCAATATGAAAGGTGGACAGTTCCCAATGCCAGAAGAGAATGGGGTTTCTTATTTAAAACTTCCACTCAATTACTTTAAATAGGCATTTTTCAAGATTAAACAAAAAGGTTTGTCGTTGTTTAATTGCTTTAGTAAATAGAGGAACAGTGGCTATGTGGGTATTGATACTTGAAGGGCTGGCCATCGGCGGGTTATTGGGTTTAACCGGTGCTGGTGGTGGTATTCTGGCTGTACCGGCACTGATGGCGAGTCAGGGTTGGACTGTTGCACAGGCTGCACCTGTAGGCTTGCTTGCAGTCACTTTGTCTGCATTCGTTGGAACGTTCGAAGGTTTATTCAAGCGTATTGTACGTTATCGTGCTGCACTCTGGATCGCCTTAATCAGTATTCCTTCAGCCCGTTATGGCGTGCATTTAGCCGATATAGTTTCTCCAGTCTGGTTGACGCTGGCTTTCAGCCTAGTGATGCTGATTGTGGCTTACCGGATATTCTTTAACAAAGTCAATGACTATGAAAATCCACCGTGTAAAGTCAATCAAACGACCGGTCGCCTGATCTGGAATTTGAAAACTGCCTCGTTCCTCGCCGGTATTGGTGTAGTTGCTGGTTTATTAACTGGCCTGCTTGGGGTTGGTGGTGGTTTTGTAATTGTTCCAGCGCTGCGTAAATTCACAGACCTCGATATGCGTAGTATCGTTGCGACTTCCCTGATGATTATCTTCCTGATTGGCAGTGTCAGTATTTCTGCCCACGTTCTGGATGGCTTTCAATATCCTGTTTCGGTTACGCTGACTTTTGTTCTGGCTTGTATCATTGGGATGCTCATTGGGCGTAGTTTGATACCTTTGATAAAGAGTAATCAAATCCAAAAGGTTTTTGCCACGACCGTGATTGGGGTGGCAATCTATTTAATCTATTCAGCACTCATAGGCTAGTCCTGTGCATTGTATGGATAAAGAATGCATGAGTTGATGTATGACTACATGATCTGTCATCTGAATGAATATCAAACAGGTGTACAGTCTAAAATGAATTTAGCAAATGGGCTGTTTGCAATAGTGTGATCGTTGTAACAGTGCTGGAATGAGAGTTTATAACAAAGTGCTTTTAAGTTGCTGATCTGGCATTTATAACAGATGAGGCTGATTTTGATGAGTGAGGAAGAGTAGAAATGATGAAAACTGCAGAGCAATTGATCCGGAATGCGAAAAACCGGATTCAGGAAGTGAGCGTAGATGAATTGTTTGAGGCAATGAAAAACCATAAAACCATTCTGATTGATGTTCGGGAACCGGATGAATTTCAGGCGGCAGCGATAGACCGGGCGGTGAATTATCCTCGTGGTGTTTTAGAAATGAGGATTCACCAGCATCCTTTGGCGAGCCATCATTGCGATACCCTACAGGCACTGGAACATCTTAAAGATCAGCCGATCTATTTGATCTGTGGTACAGGCGGCCGTTCGGCACTGGCTACAGATACTTTGCAGAATATGGGTTTTACTCAGGTTAAATCCGTTCAAGGTGGCTATCAGGCTTGGCTGGAACAGGGCTATCCGGTAGAAAAATAAGCTTTTGAATATAAAAACTTGATTGTTGATTTTTAATTTGAGAAAAAATTATGAAATACAAAGAATTAACCCAAAATATTTCAGGTAATTTAAGAACGCTCAGTCAGGATTCACCTGATTTAATGAAAAGTTTCAATCAATTATCCCAGATCGCAATGCATGATGGTGTGATTGATCCCAAAACCAAGGAATTGATTGCATTGGCGATTGGTGTGGCTGCACGTTGTGATGGTTGTATCGGTTTTCATGTCAGAACCCTGGTCAAAATGGGCATGACCCTGCAGGAGCTGGAGGAAGTTCTGGGTGTTGCGGTGTATATGGGCGGTGGACCTTCATTGATGTATGCCGCAAATGCCCTGGAAGCATTTAAAGAGTTTTCCAACTGATTGGATAGTGGCGTAAATGGAGGGATGAAATGAGTCAGCACTGGAATGAATTGTATACCCAGACGCAGGACCTATACGGCACAGCAGCAAACCTGTTTATCCAGGAAATTGCGCGGAAAATCCGGATTGAAGGTAAAACACTGGCAATTGCTGAAGGAGAAGGAAGGAATATCCTGTACCTGGCTGAGCAGGCAAGACAGGATAATTATCCTTTTTCGGCAGAAGTTTGGGATTATTCCGATGTTGCTTTGAAGCATCTGTCCAGCAAAGCCGAAGCCACAGGGATAAAGCTTGAACTCCGACATGTTGATTTAACAGCAGCTAAATGGCCATCCGAGCGTTATCAAAACGTGATTTGTGTATTTGGTCATTTCGATACAGAAACGCAAACAAAGGTTTTAGAAGGCATAAGAAAATCTTTGCTAAACGGTGGATGGTTTATCGGTGAGCTGTATTCAAAGGAGCAGATCAACTATAAAACTGGTGGCCCTAAAAATATCGAATATTTATACGATCCGTGGGATATTTTGCAGGTTTTCAAGCAGGATCATATCCATCATTTTTATGTTGGAGAGCAAGAAAGACAGGAGGGAAAATTACATTGCGGTAAATGTCATGTTATTCAATTTGCAATACAAGTGATGAAGTAAAAACAAGTGAATTATTAAATGTGATGCAAATATTCAGCATTGCAGTACTTTAAAAAGAGGTTTTATTATGTCAAATCGGTTCAAAAATAAAGTTGCCCTAGTTACTGGTGCGGGTTCTGGAATTGGGAAAAGCACAGCTATGCTTTTAGCGAAGCAGGGTGCAAGTGTTGTAGTATCGGATATTAACTTTGAAGCAGCACAAAAAGTTGCTGAGGAAATTGTATCTTTAGGCGGTAAAGCGGCTGCGAATAAAGCCAATACGGCTGAACCTGAAGACATGAAAGCAGCAGTTGAATTTTCAGTCAGCACCTATGGTGCGCTTCATTTAGCTTTTAACAACGCTGGAATATTGGGTGACGTTCAGCCAATTGCAGATTTAAGTATTGAAGCTTGGCGTCGTGTGATTGATATTAATTTGAATGCGGTCTTTTATGGCTTACATTATCAAATCCCTGCAATATTGGCAGCCGGCGGTGGTGCAATTGTGAATACAGCATCAATTTTAGGTTTAGTTGGGACTGAAAATATTTCTGGTTATGTTGCAGCTAAGCATGGTGTAACCGGGCTTACTAAAACGGCTTCGCTAGAATATGCTAAAAAGGGTATTCGTATTAATTCAGTACATCCTGGTTATATTAAAACACCTTTAATTGGTGAGTTTGATGAAGCTGAACTGACAAAATTGCATCCAGTTGGTCGTTTAGGAAATCCGGAAGAAGTTGCTCAGGTCGTTGCTTTCTTACTTTCTGATGATGCATCTTTTGTAACGGGCAGCCAGTATGTAGTAGATGGTTCATATACTTCACAATAGTTAATTTTAGGAAAGGCCTTCACCTAATTGAGAAGGTTTTTCCTTTTAGAGTTTATATATAAGTATATGTTTTACAAATAAAAAACCTTATGGAATTCATCAGGTGTTTATATGAAATATCGTGTCAACTTATTTTAAGCCTAGGCAATTTAATTTTTTGATTAAATAGCAGTTAGTAAGATGTATTTTATTAGCTAAAGTTCCCACTAACTTTTAATGGAAACTTTAACTATGGTTTTAGATTTTATTCATAGGCGAGTTAAAGTAAACTGTTAATAAAATTATCAGGATCAATTTCATCCGTCACAATAACATGTACGCCAATATTTTTGAGTTTTTCTCGCAATCTGTCACCCATCCCTGTGGTTACGAACATGTCCATAGGTAACAGTTTTTCTAGTACCTCACCCGACTGAGAAAATGATGCTTCTTTCTCCACCTCAATGAGCTGTTTGTCCATAACTTTCCCATCTTTGAGCTCATATTTCCAGAATTTTCGGCATTTCCCAGCATGCGGAGTAATATGACGTCGGTTCTGTGATGTAATTACAATTACCATAAAGATTTCTCCAAACCAAACCGATACTACTGCTCTTTATAGGTATGTATCGGTTCATGATGATTCATAAGTTAAGCTTGTAGTGACAAAAACTATTCAAAAACATAGCTAATACTATTCAAGCAAGATTTTCCAAAACAAACTGAGGTGACTTGATAAAGAGTTTCAACAAAGCTTGGGCTGAGCTTGAGGGATGACGAACTCCACGTTCCCAACTTTCTAAGGTACGGGCGGAAATACACAGTTTTGATGCTAGTTCTGTCTGTGAAATATTGAGAGCTTGCCTGATCCTTACAATTTGTTGTGCTAAATCCAGACAACAGTTGCTATTAAAATCACTTTTTGGGAGATGTGCCTGATCATGCCGAAGTAGATTCATCATTGTCTCCTCCTTATCGATATACTAGAAAGCTGTAATAACACTTTGAAAAATCCAAAGGTCATTGAGACTGTGACAGCCGGATTTCAAATAAATTTGAATACAGATAAATTAAAAGCCATATTCATTATTACGGATAGGATCACTGTGACTGAAGATGCTAATTGTGAGCTGCTCACATGTTTTGGATAGATGAATATTTTCAGCCATATCGGAAACTGCGGCAGACTGCTCAGCGATACCACATCTGCTGATTTAGTGGATGAGTGTTAAAGGAGGAGCACGACCCTGAGGAATAAGGAACCACGGATGAGGTAGAGACAGCGTATATGGGACAAATGTACTGAAGAACTGCAGTAAGGTCTGAGTTCTGATCAGTACTAGTCTGAGTTTGGTATCGAGTAGCGGTAGGGTATAGCTGTGCACCAGGCAAAACTGGCAGTCATGACCGGTATGTGCATCATCCCGCTCTTGATGTTCATGTCGATCCTGCACATGTGTGAAGACATGTGCATTATTTTGGTCTGCTCCGCTGGCTTGATTGCTATGCGGATGTGATGTTGCGAAGCTGTGGTGTGGATGAACGTTAGTAACTTCTAGATGTAATGCTGCGGCAATAGTTTTACATACCGAAAAAACACTGTGTTTTTCTGGCAATAAAGGCTGCAGGAACACAGCGATCTGTAACAAGATTGCTGATAACCCCAGCAATCTTCCCAACATCATGAGCACTTCACTACACTTTTATGGACATTACATAGGTTATAGTATAACAAAATATAAAATTTATAATTGAAAAATAGACGATAAAATCGATTTTAATCTGCTACTCAACATAATTTTATTTTTTCTTTATGGAATAGGAAGCGTAAGATCATTCTGGAGCGAATGAGGTCTTATTAAAGTTGGACTGCATTGTAGGTTTGGTTATTAAAAAGTCATTGTATTTTCTATGAGGATAGATTTGAAGTTTAACCCAAGATTGGCTTATATTTATTTTACTACTTATTTTTATTTTAAATCCTTATAAATATAAGTCGCGGATAACAACTGTTCTAATAGAGGAAAATCATGTTTAACATTCTGATGTATCTACCTTGGGGCAAGGTGCCTGAAACTACCTGTCAGGAATTATGGCAGAAACGGGAAATTGTACAGATTGTTGATGTCCGAAGTGCTCAAGAGTTTAAACATAGTCATGTAGAAGGTGCTGTCAATTTACCTATTACACAGTTGAACGAATCTACAATACAGTCATTAGGGCTTGATCCGGATCAGCCTGTGGTGACCATTTGTCTATCGGCACACCGGAGTATTCCTGCAACACGCAGATTGGCCAAGATGGGTTATTCAGTCACACAGTTAAAAGGTGGTATGAAATCCTGGTGGAAAAACAACCTACCTTGCATCAAAAACTAAGTTAGGACTTACGCACTATTATTTAAAGATTCTCTGTGGTAGCAGATGATTTTTATCGAGAATAAAGTCATCAATGAAGTTTTTGATAACTGGTCTAAATAATTTCTTCTGCCAACGATATACATTTT
>NZ_JBWKMK010000125.1:0-19453 GCF_056431365.1 Acinetobacter seohaensis | reverse complement strand
GAAACACTTAAAGAGCAAGGCATTGATTTAATTACTTATCCAAGAAAAAATATGAGAGTGACCTTATTGCCATTTTCTGATGAATTTCATCTACGACAACGTAAAAGAATTGAAACATTGATAGGATCATTGAAAGAAAAATATCACTTAGTTACGAGTAAACATCGTTCGATTGCTGGTTTTTTAGCAGGCGTATTTTCTTCACTATGTGCGTATCAACTTTACCAAAAGAATAAGCCTAAAATTCATGTGATTAAATCTTTGGCTTATCCGTAACTGGGGTTAAGTTATCATCATTAAAAAAATCCATTATCATAGTATTCGTATTAAAGAAAAAATTTGAATCATAAACAAGACTTACACCAGTACAAGGTTTATTATCAAATAAACCGTACAATCTAAATTGATTTAAACTATTATGATTAAAAGTAAAACAACTTAAAAAAGTTTTGTTATGAGAATCATATTCAATTTTATTAAGATGAAAATACTCAAATAAAATATTTCCTTCAGATGGATCATTCATAAAATCAGTCGAGTTTAGTCGAAATTTAGTTTTATTCGCCCCTAAAAGCTCTGCAACTGTAAAATTTGTATAATGTGCAACTTTTCTTTCATAATCATTATCAAAATCAACCAAAAGATTTGTTAGCATTTCAATTACATTATTTTGAAGATCTAAAATTCTTACATTAGCTATATCCTTTAGAAAAAGAACAAAATCTAAATCCTGTCTTACTTTTACCTTATTGTTCAAATTCTCATCATAATTAAAAAGTATTGAAGTAAAATTTTCTTCATAAAACCTTTCCAAAAAAGAATAAACTTTAAAATAATCATTACTAAAATGAGTAGATATATTAAGAACTTTAACATTCAAAAAATCATCAAACATTTTTTTCAAAAAAATAGAATCAGAAAAATCTGTATCGTAAAATCCTATTAAATACAAATAATAACTTAAATTATAAAAATATATACCATCACTAAAGTCAAGTTTTTTTACTATATTAAAGAAACTATCTTCATTCATCTCTTTCTTTGTTTTAATCTCTATAAGTCTGTGAATCAGAACATTCCCCCTAAGATTCTTATAATATTTTTCTTGCAACTCACAGAATTTCAAATGATTCTCATTTTTATGGAGAGTGTTTTCATCAAATACTAAATCACTATCTTGTATATCACTGATACTTTTTTTTAAAGATTGCTTTTCATTCTTAATATCTATTAGCAACCTGTCAATTTTTACTAAAAAACTTTCAAAATCTACTCTTTTAGTATTTTCATAATTTTTTTCTAATAAACTTCTTATTTCAGTTCTATAACGATAAAAATCAACAATCACGTCAAGTTTTTTGTTCACACATTCCACCAAAAAAATAAAGAGAGCTTTTTTAGCTCTCTTTATTTTAAATTAAATAATTATGAAATTCATTAAATTACTTTGAACCTTTAATCCCTGCTTGTAACAACAAGGCACCTAAACCACCAATTTTATTCTCTTGTGGTTTAGCAGCTTGTGGCTTTTTAGCCTGTGGGCGATCCGCCTGAGGGCGCGACTGCTGCGGACGTTTCGCCTGCGGCTTACGCTCTGTACGCTGTTCTTGATCACGACGTGGTGCACGCGCTGCTTTTGCAGGTGCAGCCGAACCTTCAGGACGCATCGATAAATTCACACGGTTACGCTCTACATCAACCTGCAACACACGCACTTGAACAATTTGACCTGGTTTCACCACTTTATGCGGATCAGCCACAAATTCATTGGCCAACTCAGAAATATGCACCAAACCATCCTGATGTACGCCCACATCCACGAAAGCACCAAAGTTGGTCACGTTGGTTACAACACCTTCAAGCTGCATGCCTTCAGTCAACTGCGCCACTTCAGTAATATCTTCACGGAATTTAGCCGTACGGAATTCAGGACGTGGGTCACGACCTGGTTTTTCCAATTCAGACAAAACATCCTGAATAGTTGGTAAGCCGACTTGCTCATCCACAAATTCTTCAGCATTCACCGAACGGATAATTTCAGTATTACCAATAATATCTTTAACCGTGGTCGCTTTGGCAGCCACAATTTTTTCTACTAAACCATAAGATTCAGGGTGCACTGCAGAAGCATCCAAAGGCTCAGAACCTGCCTGAATACGTAAGAAACCTGCTGCTTGTTCAAAAGTACGATCGCCTAAACGCGGTACGTTTTTCAAAGCTTGGCGATTGTCAAAACGGCCATGTTCTTTACGGTATTCAACAATTTGCTGTGCAATGGCTTTATTCAAACCTGCGATATAACCCAAAATTGCTGAAGATGCCGTGTTGACATCGACACCGACCGAGTTCACACAGTCTTCTACCACAGCTTCTAAGGTTTTTGCTAAACCTGCCTGATTCACGTCATGTTGATACTGACCCACACCGATTGATTTTGGATCAATTTTTACCAACTCTGCCAATGGGTCTTGCAAACGACGTGCAATCGACACTGCACCACGAATCGACACATCTAGTTCTGGCAACTCTTGCGATGCCAATTCAGAAGCTGAATACACAGATGCACCCGCTTCAGATACAGACACACGTGTTAATTTCAAGTCACTGTGCGCCGCCATCATTTCTGCCACAACCGCTTCAGTTTCACGGCTTGCAGTCCCGTTACCAATCGCGATTAAATCAACATTGTGCTCACGGCATAAACGAGCAAGTTCTTCAATCGCGCCTGCTTTGTCTTCTTTAGGTGCAAATGGATAAACCGTGCTATGTGCAACCACATCGCCAGATTGGTTCACCACAGCCAGTTTGACACCTGTACGGATGCCAGGGTCTACGCCCAGCGTACAACGCGCACCTGCAGGTGCAGAGAGCAATAAATGACGCAAGTTTTCTGCAAAGACATCCATCGCTTCAGCTTCGGCAGCCAAACGCTTTTCAGTCAATAATGAATGTTCGATTTGTGGACGCACTTTGCCCAACCAGAACAATTTTGCCGTTTGCTTTAAAAAGTCCTGACGTGCTTGCGGCTGAATTTGATCTAAATTGTATTCAGTTTCAATACGTGCCAAAGGTGCACTGTCTTCACCATCAACTTTTAAACCCAAGACGTTTTCTTGGCGACCACGCAACATCGCCAATAGGCGATGTGAAGGCACTTTGTTCAGGCTTTCAGAAAAATCGAAGTAATCACGGAATTTTTTGCCCACTTCTTTTTTCTCTTCAGAAGCAACCAAGCTTTTTAATACCGCTGTTTTGGCAAAAATTTCTTTTAATTCTGTGGTTAAGGCAATATTTTGTGCCCATTCATCAATCAGAATGTGTTGTACCGCATCTAGCTGACTGTCTGCATCAGGATAGTCTGCATGACTAAAGCCTGCTAAAGCTTCGCTTGGCTCAACCTGTTCTGCAAAAATTTGCGCTGCAATTGGGCCTAAACCTGCTTCTTTAGCTTTAAACGATTTACTGGTGCGTTTTGGACGGTAAGGCGCGTAAATTTCTTCTAAAGCATTTTTGGTTTCAGCAGCGTTAACCCGTGCCAATAAATCATCAGATAATTTATCTTGTTCTTTGAGTGATTCTATTACTTTTTCGCGACGCTCATATAAATCACGTAAATACGATAAACGTGTATCGAGCTGACGTAGCTGCGTGTCATCTAAACCTTGCGTCACTTCTTTACGGTAACGTGCAATAAATGGAACGCTAGCACCTTCATCAATAAGTTTGATGGCAGCTTCTACTTGATTTGGTCGTACGGCAAGTTCTTTTGCTAACTGCTGAACTAAGTCAGTCATCGTGTGTGATCCTACAAGGATAAGTACTAAAAGCCATGATTATAAAGACCAAGACTATAAAATCCACAATTGTTTTATGAATTTTATAAATGGTGGTTTTTTGGCGATTTTTGCCAATTCGGCTAAATTTTATAAATCTAAATAAAATTCAGGCTTATGTTAGACTCAAACGGACAAATATGTCAGTTTTTCGCATGGGAATGCTGTATATATTTGGTATCTATGTCTTGATTTTATCTGCAATATTTGTTGCTTTAGAGCATAGGCAATAGATACCAATGAATCGTATACTCAAAGCCAACTCAACTTTTTGTTTACGATGACAATAAAGAATAAAGGAGCACATCATGAGTTTAGTTGTACCTGCTGAAAAAACAGATACCGTACACAGCGAAACTGACCGCGTTGAACGCATTCTCGTTGTCGATGATGATGTGCGTTTACGTACCCTGTTACAGCGTTTCTTGGAAGATAAGGGCTTTGTGGTCAAAACTGCCCACGACGCGACACAAATGGATCGTTTGTTACAGCGTGAACTGTTCTCTTTAATCGTGCTTGATTTTATGCTGCCTGTTGAAGATGGTTTAAGTATTTGCCGTCGTTTACGTCAATCTAACATCGACACGCCAATTATTATGCTGACGGCTCGCGGCAGTGACTCTGACCGTATTGCAGGACTTGAAGCAGGTGCAGATGATTATTTACCAAAACCGTTTAATCCAAATGAGCTGTTAGCGCGTATTCGTGCTGTATTGCGTCGTCAAGTGCGCGAGGTACCAGGTGCACCAAGTCAGCAAATGGAAGTGGTTGGTTTTGGCCCATGGTCACTAGATTTATCGACCCGTACTTTGACACGTGAAGGTCAGGTCGTGACCCTAACTACAGGTGAATTTGCAGTACTCAAAGCGTTGGTACAACATCCTCGTGAGCCTTTAACCCGTGACAAGTTAATGAATTTGGCGCGTGGTCGTGAATGGGGTGCGATGGAGCGTTCGATTGATGTTCAGGTTTCACGTTTACGTCGTTTAATTGAAGAAAACCCTGCCCGTGCACGTTATATTCAAACGGTTTGGGGTGTCGGTTATGTATTTGTTCCAGATGGTGCGGAATAAGTTGAAAATGATGTGAGGCTTCAGCCTCACATCTTCATGCAATGATCAACATTTATGCACACCGATCATTGTGCTAGATTTAAAGAACAGACATTCCAATAACAAGTATATTCATCATAAAATTTCACTCACTAAATTCGCTTTACAACCTCTGCCACAGGACAAGATGTGAAACTCGAACCCATCGACCCACAAGAATTTACCGACTATGTGGCGTATTCTGAAAAGAAACGTACCCGCTGGGAGCGTTTTCTGGACAAAATCAAACCACGCTCTGCAGCCATGCGCACCACGGTACTGGTGGTTTTTGTGGTGTTGTTTAGCCTGTTTATGTCGTTGTGGTTCTTTTGGCGCACCTTGTATTTACCTGAAATTCAACAACACGCCCGCTATTTAGCGGTTGAACTGGAAATTTTAAACAATCCAGATTTGCGCATTTTTCACAATGAAGCCGAAGTCGATGTCGATGCGTGGCTTAAAAATCGGGTCGGCATTGAATATGTAACCGATCCACGTGAGTTTCCTAATGTACGGGAAAAAGTCATTGCAGAGTTTTTTACCCAACAAATAGAAAAGAAACTGGCAACTGAATTAAAAATGCAGGATGTCACGGTCTATTTCCAGTTCAAACCAAGCCCGCGTATTTGGATTCAAACCCCAGAAATGAATGGCAACTGGGTACGTGAACCCCTTAAAACCTATGCCAACTACAGCCCTGAACTGGTGTTTGGCTGGCTCTTGGGTATCCCACTTTTCGCAGCCGCTATTATTTTAACTTTGGTGCGTCAGCTGAACCGCCCTTTGCGTCGTCTGCAAAATGCCGCCAATAGCTACAGTAAAACAGGCAAAGCACCTTATTTAGAAACCAATCACGGTCCGCAGGAAATTCGTGAGGTCAACCAAGCCTTTAATCACATGATTTATACCTTGGAACAGACTGAACGTGACCGTCGTATCATGTTGGCAGGTATTTCACACGACCTGCGCACGCCACTGACACGGATTCGTTTAAGTGCCGAAATGATGCCCGATGATGATTTTTTAAAAGAAGGCTTAATTTACGATGTAGAAGATATGGATGCGATTTTAAATCAATTCATTTCTTATATGCGTGATGGTTCCGATGAAGAATTACAAGAAACCGATTTAAATGTTTTGCTGCAGGAATTGATTATTCAATTTAAACCGTTGGATATTCGCTTTAACGCACAAGAATTACCTTTAATTCAGGCGCGCAGTTTATCGCTGAAACGTCTGATTGGCAACCTGATTAATAACTCGAAACGCTATGGTGCAGAGCCAATTGAGTTGTCTGCAGAAGTGCTGGATGAACACATTCGGATTAGCGTGGCAGACAACGGTACAGGCATTCCAGAAGACCAAATTGCCGATTTAATGCAGCCTTTTGTACGCGGCAATGAAGCACGTACTGTACAAGGCAGTGGCTTAGGTTTGGCAATTGTAAAACGTATTGTCGATATTCATCAGGGCGAGCTCACCATTCAAAACCGTGAACACGGTGGTCTTGAAGCCATCATTACCCTGCCGTTACAACCTGAAATCGTTGAAGAAAAAAATAATGTTGGCACGCTGGAAAAAATCAAACAAAGTTTGAGTGAACACTTCTAAACGGCTGACGCTTTTGATCTCTATCTGGCTTGCTATATACCAATTTCAGACCAACAGCAAATCGGATGGACGATCAAAGTAAAAAATTCAGATGGTGCATATCAAAATTGTATAAAAATATATCAAACAAATTGTAATATTTACCTTTTGATATATAAATAAACGATTAAATTCAATTATTTATGTATTATTTTATATTTTTATACCACCATTTAGGCAAAAAATTAGACCTTAGCCTAACACCTATGCAAAATACCTTTTTTGATCGGTACAATCGGTATCAGTCTAGTATTTTACGAGAGTTCGCCATGTCTTTAGATCGCATCCGTTTAGCCTCCCTCCACGACAAAGTAATCAGCGCAGAACAAGCTGCTGAATTCGTTCAAGATGGTATGACCGTAGGTATGAGTGGCTTTACTCGTGCGGGTGAAGCAAAAGCTGTTCCACTTGCATTGGTGGCACGCGCTAAAACCAACCCTTTAAAAATTGACTTAATTACTGGCGCAAGTCTTGGTAATGATTTAGACAAGCAATTGACTGAAGCAGGTGTTTTGGCTCGTCGTATGCCGTTCCAAGTAGACAACACCTTGCGTAAAGCAATTAACCAAGGTCAAGTTATGTTCATTGACCAACACTTGTCTGAAACTGTTGAGCAAATGCGTAACAACACGCTAAAACGCCCAGACATCGCGATTGTTGAAGCAGTTGCAATTACTGAAGACAGCTTAATTATTCCAACAACTTCTGTAGGTAACTCTGCAAGCTTTGTTGAATATGCAGATAAAGTCATTATCGAAATCAACACCACTGTAAGCACAGAATTTGAAGGCCTACACGACATTTATATTCCTGAAGCACGTCCAACACGTGGTCCAGTGCCATTAACTCACGTTGAACAACGTATTGGAACCAAAGGTATTCAGTTAGACCCTGCAAAAGTTGTGGGTATTGTATTTAACGATACCTTGCTTGACTCTCCATCTAACGTGACCGATCCAGATGACGAAACTCAAGCAATTGCAGATCACTTGATCGCATTCTTTGAAAACGAAGTAGCTCAAGGTCGTTTACCGAAAAACTTGGCACCTTTACAAGCAGGTATCGGTTCAATTGCAAACGCAGTATTAACAGGCTTCAAACACTCTAACTTTGAAGACTTGGTGATGTACTCAGAAGTACTCCAAGACTGTACGTTTGAATTGATTGATGCAGGCAAAATGAAGTTCGCTTCTGGCTGTTCAATGACTTTGTCTGAAAAATGTGGCGATCGCGTATTTGGTAATCTTGCACACTACAAAGACAAATTCATTTTACGTCCACAAGAAATCTCTAACTTCCCTGAGTTAGTACGTCGTTTAGGCATCATTGGCATTAACACTGCACTTGAGTTTGATATTTACGGTAACGTGAACTCAACCCACGTATGCGGTACCAAAATGATGAACGGTATTGGTGGTTCAGGTGACTTCGCGCGTAACGCACACTTGGCGATTTTCGTGACTAAATCAATTGCGAAAGGCGGTGACATTTCATCTATCGTTCCAATGGCTGCGCACGTAGACCACAACGAACACGACGTTGACATTTTGGTTACTGAGCAAGGTTTAGCAGATTTACGCGGTCTTGCACCACGTGAACGCGCTCGTGCGATTATCGACAACTGTGTACACCCAATGTACCGCAATGCATTGAATGATTACTTTGAGCGTGCATGTGCAAAAGGTGGTCACACTCCTCACCTACTTCGTGAAGCATTATCTTGGCATGCAAACTTCGAAGAACACGGTCACATGTTGACTCCTGCACAACAAGAATCTGCGCAACCAGCATAATTCGCGTGCAATAAAAAACGCCCTGATTTTTCAGGGCGTTTTTTTATGTCTTAAGTTTTTATGTCTTAGATTGTCACAAGGTCATTTGCGACAACGCACTCCATTTTACTCAAATGCCAAAGCTTTAAATTCATCTATAAAATGCTGCCCTAACTGGCGTAAACCATCTACACTGAGTGTGGTTTCAATCACACCCAAAGACACCACATCACGTTGAATTTGCAGCACAGTTTGACCTTGCGGGTTGATATAAAAACGAGAACCCAAAGTTGCAAATTTGCTTGCTAAGTCTAGGTTTTGTTCAGCTCGAACTTGATTCACCACATCTTGCGCGGTAAAACGGTATTGATCATGCAGCAAATTTAAGCTGTTGGATTGCCCATATTCTGCACTTAATGCACAATCATCCAAGACCTGTAAAGGCTGATCAAGATTGGCAAAAGCAGTCGCAGGGAGACTCAGCGCAAGACTGAATAAAATAGGGAGAGAAAATTTTAACATTGGACACCTCGCACATAGGTAAATTACACCTGTGGAGAAACATCCTTTTTTCACCAACTTATATTTTAAGTTCAAAAATCACTCAATACATTGACTTTTTATACCAAGCGACCTAAACGCAGCAAAACTGGAAACTGAATTTCCAAGCCCTGAGCAGGTTGCTGCTGCAACAATTGTTGTAATTCAAGCAAGGGCGTATCAGTATGTTGCTTTAAATAATGCTGCAGTCCCGACCAAGTGTTTAAATAATTCAGCAATTGTGCTGCCGACCAACGATATTTCAGGCAAAGTTCGGGTGTCACGATTTCTTGAAATGGGAAAGGAATCGTGCGATATAAGTCATCAATATAACGACGTTCAGCATCCCAACAACCTTTTAAGGTCTGAAAATACAAGCGTTGAATTGCGGTATTCACCTCAGGATCTACAGCTTGAATCAGACCGTAGCCCACCGCAGCAAATATTCCACTCGGTTTTAGCACCCGATGCACTTCGGCATAAAAGGCATCAAACTTGAACCAGTGAATCGCTTGTGCAACGGTAATTAAATCCACACTCGCATCTGCCAATCCGCTGTCTTGCGCCAAACAAGCGCGATAACGCACATTTTCCCACTGTGGTGCTTGATCCAGCTGTGCCTGACTTAAATCCGTGGCTAAAATCTGCTGAAAATGTGGCGTTAATAACTGGGTAAACTGCCCTGAACCTGCACCGCAGTCCCATGTCAAACCGCGCTCTGGCACATGTTGTAAAATCGTATCGACAATCGCGGTTGAATACTGCGGACGTGCCTGACGATATAAATCGCTGCCCTGCGAAAACAAATCTTTCATGCTGCATTCCCTGACCATGATCGCTTGATTTTAATTCAGCTTGTTTAATACGTATTGTGGACTTTAGATGAAGATGCAAAGCGGGTTTGAATACAAGATTTTATTTTAGACATAAAAAATTTTGCGCATAAAAAAGCCCCAAACATTGTTTGAGGCTTTTTGAATATGGTGGCGAGACCCAGGATCGAACTGGGGACACACGGATTTTCAATCCGTTGCTCTACCGACTGAGCTATCACGCCAATGCCGTGTATTAAGCCGTATCTCGGCTGAATAGTCAATAAAAATCATCACTTTTTTATTTGATCGCATAAATTTTATGCAAAAAAAATCCCTGATGGGATCAGGGATTGAAAACGTTTAACCGTTTTGAATATGGTGGCGAGACCCAGGATCGAACTGGGGACACACGGATTTTCAATCCGTTGCTCTACCGACTGAGCTATCACGCCAATGACGCGTATTAAACAGTTTCAGCTGTAAATCGTCAATAGTCTTTTTCGCTTTTCAGTGCAAATGTTTACTTTTACAGCAACCTCATTCTATTTCTGCTGAAATATCACCCAAAAATTTAAAAATGAGTTCTTTTCCAATTAAATTTTGACAAACTTCCGATACGCGAATGTGGGGCACGGATGCCCCACGTTACCCATCACGACAAGGATGTCGTGTATGGGTAACAAAAGACTTTTGCCTACTTTGGGTCTTGCCAAAGTAGGAAGATGCCTACGCAAAGCTATTTAAACCTTAGCTAAAAATTGTGGCTGTGCAAGCACAAAAAACAATATAGGATTTAGATAAACTTCTTTCACAAATCCGATTAAAACCATACTTCAATCCCCCATCATCCTCTTACGGAAGATATCCCTCATCCCTGAGCCATATATGGCGCAAGAGAAGGGATTTTCGATACTAATTTAATTTTGACCTATACGGATAAACTGAAAAGACAGACACAACGTCAGCTTTTTAAAAACTCACAACTTACCCAAATGCGCCAAACAACGATGAATCGCACCACAACCCGGCTGAAAGTGCTGCACACCTTTGGCTTCTTCCATACGGCACACCTCACTCACCAAACGATCTGCCACACCTCGACCACGGTTTGCAGGATGCACCACAATATATTCAAGCGTACGATGATCATCTTGCCCTGTGCACCAAATCGCACCAATCACTTTAGTATTAAATTCTGCCGTGTAAAGTAGGGTATACTGAGCCAAGTTCTGCTCAAGTTGGCTTACCGCATCTTGCCCATCGCCAAATTCAGGGCTGGTATCATACAGTCGCTCAAGCTGGCTGCGCACTTCGGTATTTTCCAGTGAAGTATAGGCATGTACGGTAATAGGCATTGATTAACCCTCCTGAGCAATCTAATATGCTGAGACTTCGTCACAGCGAAAACATTTTACATCAATCATTTTTGACGTTTTTTGAGGAACGTGTCTATGACCCAACGTATCAGTGAAGTGGTGAGAAATACCAACGAAACTAAAATTCGAGTTCGTGTGAATCTGGACGGTACGGGTCAAGGCACACTCAACACTGGAGTTCCATTTTTAGACCATATGATTGATCAAATCAAGCGACACGGTTTGTTTGATATTGATATTCATTGTGATGGCGACTTGGAAATTGATGATCACCACACTGTAGAAGACTGTGGTATCACGCTTGGACAAGCTTTTGCTCAAGCTTTGGGCGATAAAAAAGGTTTACGACGCTACGGTCACTTTTACGCACCACTTGATGAATCTTTAAGCCGTGTGATTGTCGATTTATCGGGTCGTCCGGGTTTATTTATGGATATTCCATTTACCCGCGCACGTATTGGTACTTTTGATGTGGATTTATTCTCAGAATTCTTCCAAGGCTTTGTCAACCATGCATTAATGACACTGCACATCGACAACCTCAAAGGTAAAAACAGCCACCACCAAATTGAAAGCGTATTTAAAGCATTTGCACGTGCTTTACGCATGGCATGTGAAGTCGATCCGCGTGCTGAAAATACAGTGGCATCAACCAAAGGAACACTCTAATGACCCGAATTGCCCTTCTTGACTATGGCATGGGAAATTTACACTCTGCAGCGAAAGCTTTAGAGCATGTGGGTGCAACGGTAGATGTGACCAATGACCCAAAACTGATTGCACAAGCCGATAAAATTGTGTTTCCAGGTGTGGGTGCTATGCGTGATTGTATGCAAGGCATGCATGAAGCTGGCATTGATGACGTGGTACGCAACGCGGTCTTTAATAAACCTGTACTTGCAATTTGTGTAGGCATGCAGGCGCTGATGCAACATTCCGAAGAAAATGGCGGAGCAGATGCACTGGGCATTTTTGCAGGTACAGTCAAACGCTTTCCTGAAGTAGCAGGTTTAAAAGTGCCACACATGGGTTGGAATCAGGTACATCAACGTGACCCGAACCACCCTATGTGGAACAACATTGAACAAGATGCACGTTTTTACTTCGTGCATAGTTTTTATGTCGAACCACAAGATGAAAAAATCGTGGCTGCGACCTGTGATTACGGTTTAACGTTCTGTACGGCTCTGCATCAAGACAACTTATTTGCGACACAGTTCCATCCAGAAAAAAGTCACACTGTGGGTTTACAGTTACTAAAAAACTTTGTGGAATGGAGCATCTAACCTTCAAGATGATCCTCCCTTTAAAGCTGAGTTAATCTCGGCTTTATTTATGCGTGAATGTTTTTCACTGTTATTGCACACTGATTTGTGTTTAAAATTAAAGCGTTTTATACCTTTTTATTCAAAATAAACTGAGGGGCTGTCGATAATTGGTCTATGTTTGCGATGTGAGAGAAATATCTCACAAGATTTTTCGCAAATATATGCTGTGCGACAGAAAATTCAAAAAATCTAGGAATTACAACAATGAGTCAATATGTAGAAGATTCTGCACTCAGTGCAGCGGGGCGTTTTGGTCGATTATCATTTTTAGCGTGGAACTGTTTGCTCAGCTTGGGGCTTGCAGTACTGATTGCAATTATTGCCGTTGTTGCACCCAATTTATTGCTAGAGCTCGGCTCTGGCTCTATGGGCATCGGCATGATCTTGCTCGTGATCATTTATATCGTTGCGTTCTATTTTAGCTTTATTTTCACCATCCGCCGCTTGCATGACCGCAATCATACTGGCTGGTTATCTTTGCTGATTTTGGTGCCTTTGGTGAATATTATTATGGGTTTATATTTGGTATTTGCACCTGGCGATGATCGTCAAAATAGCTATGGTGCGGTACGTGAAACTGCAGGTTGGGAAAAAGTACTGGCTTGGATTTTTATTGTGCTGATGATTTTGGCGATTATTGGCAGCTTCTTGTCAGGTATATTCAGCAACGTCTAAGCAAAAATATTCCACTTGGTTGATATTTCGAAATAGCCCATCTATTGGGCTATTTTTTCAGGATATTCGCTGCAATCTTTGTCCTGCACAGCATTTTCAATCTTTTAAACTTTGCCAAATTCCGCAAAACGCTTTAGGCTAAAACCGCTTCTTTACCGCTTTGAATGTTATGGATCTCACTCGTCTGCGTACCCTGCCTAGCCCTGATGAAATTCGGCAATTGCCACTGTTTGAAAATATTGCGCGTCAAAATATTGTACTGATTCAAAATCTAGAGCAATGTCTAGCAATTGAAGCTGAACTGAAAACCGCAGCTGTCTTGGGTTTCGATTCTGAATCTAAACCCACGTTTAATGTAGGCGAAGTTTCTACAGGCCCGCATTTAATTCAGCTCGCAACCTTAGAAAAAGCCTATCTATTTCAGCTCAATGATGACATTTGGCAATTTTTGCAGCCAGTTTTTGCCAATCGCGATCAAATTAAAGTAGGTTTTGGGCTGAAAAATGATGCCCATTTATTTCGTAAAAAAGGTATACAACTGAATAGCGTGATTGAACTATCCAAATGTTTTGGCAGTTTTGGTTTTAAAAGTCCGCTTGGGCTTAAAAATGCCATGGCATTATTATTTCACGTTCATTTCCCTAAAAGCCGAAGTATCAGCACCTCAAACTGGGCATGCAAACAGCTCAGTAAAGCACAAATTGCCTATGCTGCCGCCGATGCCTACGCACCTGTGTTGATATTTGAAGAATTGGGGCGTTTGGGTCTATTGCCCGAGCATATCCCAAACAGTTCACTCAAATTGCGGATTCGTCCCTCTAAAACAAAACCTACAACAGATGCTTAGAGATTTAACAATACTTTGTTAAGATGCACAGATTGAATTCAATAAGTTTTTGGCAAGGAGCGAAAGCATGCTGATCATCCCTGCAATTGACCTGAAAGATGGCAAGTGTGTTCGTTTAAAACAAGGTCGTATGGAAGATGATACTGTATTTTCTGACGATCCAGTGGCAACAGCACAACACTGGGTAAATGAAGGCGCGCGTCGCTTGCATTTAGTCGATTTAAACGGCGCTTTCGCAGGTACGCCAATTCATAAACCTGTGGTTGAAGCGATTGCAAAATCACAACCGGATCTTCCAATTCAAATTGGTGGCGGTATTCGTTCACTCGAAACCATCGAACACTATTTGGATGCAGGCGTATCGTTCGTGATTATTGGTACCAAAGCCGTACAAGAGCCTACTTTTGTAGAAGAAGCCTGCAAGAAATTTGCAGGACACATCATTGTCGGCATTGACGCCATGAATGGCATGGTGGCTACTGATGGTTGGGCCAACGTCACAGACGTGAAGGCAACAGATTTAGCTAAGCGTTTTGCCGATGCAGGTGTATCTAGCATTGTTTATACCGATATTGCCCGTGATGGCATGATGCAAGGTGTGAACGTAGAACAAACCGTAAACTTGGCGCAATATTCAGGCTTACCCGTGATTGCTTCTGGCGGTGTGACCAATTTAGATGACGTACGCAACCTAAAAGGTCAGCCTGGCATTTTAGGTGCGATTACAGGTCGTGCAATTTACGAAGGCACGTTAAGCCTGCGTGAGGCACAGTTGCTTTTAGATGAGCAATCTTTGTAATTCTGCCGCGTATTTTTAAAGAGGTCTGCGGACCTCTTTTTTATTTTGATTTTATTTTACTCATTTTGAGTTTTCTTCATCTCCCACTGGTTCTATGTCTCAGCTTTCACCAATGCTTCGCAGCAAAGCGCCGCAACTGGCGCTCATTTTGATTACCTTAATTTGGGGTGCAACCTTCATTACCGTGCAATACGGTTTGAACTTCAGCAGTCCCGTACTGTTTGTAGGCTTACGTTTTGCCGCAGCCACGTTGGCCGTGGGGCTGATTTCATGGCGAAGCTTACGTGGTTTTAGCCTCGATGAACTCTATGCAGGCTTTGCCATAGGCGCAGTCATTGCGCTAGGTTATGTCACTCAAACCATTGGCTTACAAAGTATCAGCAGTAGCGAATCGGCCTTTTTAACGGCGCTGTATGTCCCGCTTGTACCGCTATTGCTGTGGTTATGCTTTGATCAACGTCCGCATGTCATGACTTGGTTGGGTGCTATTTTGGCATTTGTCGGCTTGGTCTTTTTAACAGGCAATGGCTTAGGCGCAATTCAGTTAAGTTTTGGACAAGCCATTACTTTAATCGGTTCAATTGCGATTGCCTTTGAAATTATTTTAATTGGCTATTTTGCCAATCGGGTCAATTTAAAGCGCGTTACCCTCATCCAACTGGGTTGTGCATCGTTATTGTGTTTTGCGATTGCACCATGGGTTGGAGAAACTCAATTGCCCGAATTTCAGTGGTCACTCCTTGCTGTTTTGTTCGGCTTAGGCATTGCCAGTGCCGTGATTCAATTGGTGATGAACTGGGCGCAACGACAAGTAGACCCTGCGCAAGCTGCTATTATTTATGCAGGTGAGCCTGTTTGGGCCGCATTGATTGGACGTTTGGCAGGCGAGCGCTTGGCAGTTCTGGCGTTGTTCGGTGGACTACTGGTGGTTTTAGGCGTGCTGGTCAGCGAATGGCGACCAAAATTTTTAAAACGAAACACATCATCCCAAAAAGTTGAATGAACAGCATCTCGGCAAGATCGCTCAAAACATCTTAAAAAGACGAACGAACGTGAATTTAATGATACATCGGTAAATTATCATTCACGCGAATTAAACCGCGTATAGCACGGTAAACAATCCATAACCACGAAATAGCAACCACTGCGATACAGAAAAGTGTCGCAGCCAAAGTCATACTGGCAAAGCTTTGCGCATCTGGACTAAAGAACACCAAAAAGAACGGCACAAAGGCCACAATATTCCAAAACAGATACCACCAGAAGCTGCGAATTTGCCAAGTAAAATGACTGGCAAAAATTGAACCTTGTACATCACTACGTTTTAAATAGTTGATGATTAAGGCAATCACGGCCAATATCCCCGCAGAAAAAATCGCCACGATATACAGCACATATAAAATCATGGTCAATGAACGATGTGGGTCTTGATCTACTGAATATGAATGCTCTGCGTCTGACATAATGCACCTGACAAGCCTGTTACTGGAACAATATTCCCAATTAGATGTTAAGCTGATTCAACGGAGAAATCATCCATAAAATCAGCAAGATATTTAAGCCTATCGTACAAAAATAAATCTTACCAAAGGGTTGTTTTTGTGTTTTATGGCGTAATTTTTGTTGTGCTAACCATGCTGCAGGCCAACCCCCTAAAAAAGCCACAATATGCAAGTTATTTTCAGGAATACGACGTCCACCCTGCTGTGCAGCTTCTTTATCTTGTGCATACAGCCAATAACTCAGCGCATTCATCAAACTGATGAATAATAACAACATGCCGCTGAGCAATCCCAACAGCGTCAGCAAAGCCAAAGCAACAATATAAGCCACACATAATATTTGCATCGGCTGCATTTTTTGCGTGATGTTGGATGTTTTCGCACTCACAGCAGATGCCTTTGCTACTTTGGTCTGCGAAGCTTTTAAATACACCGCTTGCTGTGCTCGGTAACGTCCGCGCTCATCCACAGTTACGGTATATTCCAAGGCACAGCCCACAATTGGACGTGGCCCTTGTCGGGCGAAGTCCTTAATGTGTAAAAACACGCGATCTTTTTGGTGGTCATTCGGCTGAATAAACCCATAACCCTGCTCATCAAACCATTCGACTAAACGCCCTTGATCACGCATGTTCTATATCCCTCAAGCTGTCACAAACTTTAAGCGTTCAATCAGCATATTCCGCATTTCATCTGGATTTTTCTGCAAAATATCTGCGCCTGTCCGCCCTTCTGCCGCATTTTTAGCAGCCACCTGCAAACGCATTAACCAAAAACGTCCTGCCGCCATTGCCAAATACAGTTCCAAACAGGCTTTTTCGTCTTGGGTTAAAGGACGCACCGTTTCGTAGGCATTTAAAAATGCAATCGCCTTGCTTTCATTTAAGCTCAGCTCAGGAAAATCGGTACAAAAATCATTCAGCGTAATCGCAATATCAAACAGCAATTCATCTTGATTTAATTCATAAAAATCTAAAATGCCTTGCAACTGATCATCTGCAAACAAGGTATTGTCACGGAATAAATCCGAGTGAATAAAACCTTTGGGACGCTGCGGATAGACTGCGGTTAAAGCTTCATACAAGCCCAAAAGTTTGGACAGTAAGGCTTGATCGGCCACATGCATGCTTGGTTTTAATTGGCGTGCGACCCCTGCCCAATAAGCATGATCACGTACATGATCGCGCTGCAAAGGAAAATTTTGTAAGGCCACATGCATTTTGGCTTGTGCAATCGCAATCGCTTCCACTTGCGCCACTGTTGCCAGTGTCGGATGCTGCCCAATTAAACGCGGTGCAATTTGTGCAGGTTTTTCTTTTAATTGGTGAATGGCTTGTCCCGAATAGGATAAAGGCACTGCCACAGGCAAACCCGCTTGCCCCAAATGCTGCAATACAGGAATTAATTCACCTGCCGCTTGCTGATCTAATTCTTCAAAAATGGTCAGCACGTACTCGTTTTGATTGTCGCAGCGCAAAAAATAATTGGTATTTTGAATCCCCCCTTGAATGGGAATCAGCTCGACCACCTCCAATCCATAAGGCGCTGCAAAGACCTGAACTTCCTTTAAAGTCAAAGGAGTATAAACCGACATAGAAAACCTGCGAAAAACCTGAGCTAAGTTTGATAGAATACCCGCTCCATCTGCCAAGGTGTAGCGCTTGTGTGGGTGAGTTTCATAATCGGCTGTAATAATTGGAAAAATTTATGCTAGCGAAACGTATTATTCCTTGCCTAGACGTAGATAATGGTCGCGTGGTCAAGGGCGTGCAATTCCTTGATATTCGTGATGCGGGCGACCCTGTCGAAGTGGCGCGTCGTTATAATGAACAAGGTGCCGATGAAATCACCTTTTTAGACATTACCGCTACCCATCATGGTCGTGATACGACTTATCGTACCGTAGAACGTATGGCAGAAACCGTGTTCGTGCCCCTCACCGTTGGTGGTGGCGTGCGCAAGGTTGAAGACATTCGCCTATTATTGAACGCAGGTGCAGATAAAGTCAGCATTAACTCTGCAGCCGTCTTTAACCCTGAATTTGTGCAAGAAGCCTCACAGCGTTTTGGCGCGCAATGTATTGTAGTTGCCATTGATGCGAAAAAAACGGGTGATAACAAATGGGAAATTTTCACCCACGGTGGTCGTAAACCAACAGGTATTGATGCCATTGAATGGGCAGTGAAAATGGCAGACTACGGCGCAGGTGAGCTATTGGTCACCTCAATGGATGCCGATGGCACCAAAGCAGGCTATGACTTGGCGCTCATGCGTGCCATCAATGACCGTGTAATGGTACCTACCATTGCTTCTGGCGGTGTAGGTAATTTACAACACTTGGCCGATGGGATTCTAAAAGGCGGTGCCGATGCGGTACTGGCAGCCTCAATTTTCCACTTTGGTCAGCATACCATTCCTGAAGCCAAACAATATTTGGCAGCACAAGGCATTGAAATGCGTTTGTAATTTCTAAAACAAAACTGTTTTGGACTTTAGTTTTTGAGCTTTAAAAGTGTAATCTTCGGGTTACACTTTTTTATTTAGCCCAAAATACAGGCAGAAAAAAAGGAGTCCGAATGCCACTACTGTCCCATATTTCGCTTTAAGAACCCCTTGTGTTCCATAGATACCCGTCAATATTGAGCTGACGTTTTCCTTATCTGGATGAGTCAAAGTTCAGGACTCAAAAAGCCAGCATGAAATTCAGTAAAGGATTGAATCACAGTCATCATACTCATAAGCTTATTGCAGTTGAAAATGGTGAAGAAAATGACAGGGTACAAGGCTGTAAATTCCAGTTTCCCTCTGGGAGCCTTTGATATAAAGGGATAGAATCTGGCTATCCATTCGCGTGATAGCCTTGCGAAGTCGTGCTTCTCTTTCTTTTTAAACAGCTGTGACTGAAGTGTGTCATCACGATCTCCTGGTGTCGTGATCTGAATCTCACCATCATCCGTAAGGTCTTACTTGAATGACCATTGCGAGCATTAGAACCGCGCTTACGAGCTTTCTTTCATGTCCGAGGTGTAGGGTAAGTCCGGCATTGAGAGCCGCTAAAATAGTCAGTTTAGTCAACAATCGGCTGAATGGATTTAGATCATCGTAAGCGTCCGCTGAACCCCATGCCTATTTTTTAATTTGAGTTGGATTTCCAGCGGTGTGGTAGCAATTCTTCAATCTGAGTCACTTTATGTGTCGGCAACCTTTTCAGCACATCACTTAAAT
>NZ_JBWKMK010000124.1:0-19304 GCF_056431365.1 Acinetobacter seohaensis | reverse complement strand
GACGAAGTTCACTTCTGATGCTAGTTGGTCTAACACCTTGCAATGTTTGTCTTTTATACGTAATTTAAGGGTTTTCATGTACTTATATTAACAATCAAAACTCAAGGAAAATAGTCCTTAGTTAAATAAAACGACACTTCATGTCGTGTCGCTTATATCTCTGACCTGAAGGACAGAGTTTTACGCTCCATTTGATAAAAATAATTCAGATCAGATCCGACTGTGTCCAGCACCTTGGCAACTTCAAGGTGAAGCCTATATTTTAAATTATTGGCTCAGCCCGCATTTTTTAAATCTGGCACAGCCTTTTGGCTTAGCACCTTCTTTTTTAGGGCGTCTTGTTCAAGTCATGTGGGTACGTTATAACGCTAGCCCCATTGGCGCTTATGATGAGCTGCTGATTTTAGATCATCCTCTATTTAGGCAGCGTCGTTTATCTACCATTCCTAAAATTTTTGTTTCAACTGAGTCTTCTGTGCAACACGGACAACAGCTTTGGGGTATTCCGAAAGAACTGGCAAGCTTTGATTGGGATATTCAAGATCGACAGATGAGTTGCAAAATACAACACGCAGATTTGCAATTCGCCATTCAACTTGAAAAATGCAATACGCAACGTAGCTTTATTGATAGTCATTACATCCCTGCTGCGCTTTTAAAAATTCAGCAAACATGGCAAGGGAAATCTTATCAATTTAATCCTTCTTTTCGCGGCAGATTAATCCCACTCAAACATGCGTCTTGGCAATCGAATCCAAGTTTGTTTCCTGATTTTAATCAGGCACGCTTCATCAATAGTTTTTACGTGCCTGAGTTAGAACTGACTTTTCCAGAAGCCGAAATCTCTACTCTGGTTTAACCGTTCCACGTGAAACAGATTAACAAAGACAACCCAAGGTTTAGCTACGTGGTCGATCCCAAAATTTTCTAAAGTTTTTACACATTTCAATGCTGATTTTTTTGGCGCGACGCGACACAAAGGTCATGCTAATAAAACCATGTGTTTGATCTAAATATTCTACATATTTTACCGTGACAGCATGTTGACGTAATTTATGTGCATAAATTTCAGCTTCATCATGCAAAACGTCATGCCCTGCTGTGACCACAAAGGCAGGCGCTAGTTTTTTCAATTTGCCAAAAGTTGGCGAAATGATTGGATCATCCAAAGCGACCTGATGCTGTGTGACATAGTGCTGTGTGACAAAATCAACATCTTGCCCCGTCAGCACCAAACCATCTTTATAAGCAAAGAATGAAGGATGGCGACTCTTAAAATCTAAGGCTGGATAAATTAAAAATTGTGCGTCAGGTGCATAGGCTGAATGAGCACTACGCTGTGCAACCACCGCTGCAATATTACCACCCGCACTATCGCCTGCCACCGCTATGCGATTTTTTAAAATTTTCATTTCTCGACGATGTTGATATGCCCATGCCAAAGCATCTTCACAGACTTGAATAATCTGCTGTGGACTAGCTTCAGGCGCGAGTGGATATTCCACACTCAACACTTGTGCATGGGCATGTACCGCCATTAAGCGGCAAAATTCGTCATGACTGTCTAAACCACCCACCACAAAACCACCACCATGATAAAACACGATTAAAGGCAATTTTTTATGTGGTGCAGGATGATAATAACGCGCTGCGATATTGCCACTGGCTAAGTTTAAACGGATTTCTTCAACTCGTTTGACCGCAGTTGGAGTGCTCAGAATAGATTGCATTTGTCGATCAAATGCCTGTCTAGACTGTACAGGGTCAGCACCAATAAAACCAATTTTCCCTTGTTTTAATTGTGCCGCCATCATGCATTTAATAAAAGGATCAAGGTCTGGATATTGGTAAGGATAAGCCAAGACCTGCGCTAAGGCTTCATGCGCTCTGTCAGGCAATTTATTTAAAAAACGCGCAGCCGTTCCCTGCCCTTTGTGTAACCTCTGTTTAAGCGATGAATTCAAGATTTGCATGATTGTTCCTTTTTATATGCGTAAATTCTTCATCATTTCTTCATGATTAAATGCAAAATGACCATTTTGTTATACAAGTGCTTCAATCGTTATACATATCTAAACTTTCTATACGCTAACCTGCTTTTATGACGCTGTCATTGACAATTTAGCTGCCCATTATGCATGTTTCTTGCAAATTCATAGATTGGCTCAGGAGGTGGAACATGGCTAAAAAACTGATATTACTCTCATGCGCTACTGCTTTTTTAGCCGTAGGCTGTGTCGCATTTCCTGAAGATGGTTACTACGATGGTCGCTATGATCCTCGTTATGAACGTCGCCATGATTATGATGATCGACGTTAAGACTATGATCGTCAGCGTTGGGAATATCAACAGCGTCAACAACGGGTAGAATTGGAACGTCGCAAGCGTGAAATTGAGCGTCGTGAATGGGAGCAAAACCGACAAAAGCAATTGCAACAGCAACGGCAAAAACACGAGCAAGAACGCCAGCGTTTAGCTGAGCAACGTAAACGACTTTCGGAACAACAGCGCAAGCAGCTTGAACAAAAACGCAAGCAGCAAGTCGAAGCTGAACGTAAAAAACGTGAAGATATGCGTAAACGCATGCAACAACAGCGTGATGCACAACAAAAACGCTGGCAGGAAAACCGTAAAGAGCGTGAACAACGACGTGATCGTGATTGAGTCTTGCAGCAAAGCAAAACAAATGAGGTAAAAAAAGGGCTTATTCAGAAGTTAGATAAGCCCCGAAAACACATTTAGCAATACACAAGAAACTACAGCGATATAGCATCTATGCGCAAAGAATAAGCAGTGTTAGGTTTTGTGTAAAATATATAATTACTCTCGATTAAGCTGTTTTAGCGATTAATCAACCAAAACTTAAAAACTCTAATCATACGCATGCACAAATAGTGAACAAACACCCAGTCGAATCCTGTTGATAAAACAGTGTTTTTAGCTATCTCCGTAATAAAAGCACTGGTTTAGCTGAATAATCAGCTCCCTATTACCATACTTTTTTAAACAAAAAAATATTATAAGTTTCAAAGTTTAATTTGCTTCATTCATCCGCCGACATCTTGATTCAAAATGTATTTTTTTGACCAAATTTCATGGCAATGAAAATTAATCTACTGGCACGCTTGAATTTTGCCTGCCCTGCCCCGATTTCTTAGCTAATTACGAACTTCTCTAACCATGGCAGTTCAGCAATAACGCAGTTAGCACTGACGCCAAAGGACTGTACATGTTTAAAAACCCATTTAAACGGAGTAAATCAATGGCAACTGAGCAGAACGAACAAACTCAAGACCTTGAGCTAGAGCAGACGGAACAACAAACAGCGCAAGATACTGAGCAAGCAGAAGTTTCCGTTGAGTCTTTACAAGAACAACTGAGCAAACTTGAAGAAAACCTAAAATTGGAAAAAGCACGTACTGCCAATGCAGTTTACGAAGCGGAAAAAACCAAAGAGCGTTTAGAACGTGAAGCAGATACAGCTAAAAAGTTTGCTTTAGAAAAGTTTGCTAAAGAATTATTGGATTCTGTAGACAACCTTGAGCGTGCTATTGCCGCCAATGGTGATGAAAAAACTGCCTTGTCTGAAGGTGTGGAACTGACCTTGAAATCATTACTGACCACTTTAGAAAAGTTTGGTGTGGTGGTGATTGATACAGCCAATGGTTTCAATGCAGACCTGCATCAAGCCGTAGGGATTGATCCAAATGCAAAAGCCAATGAAATTGGCAACGTATTACAAAAAGGCTACACCTTACATGGTCGCTTACTCCGCCCTGCAATGGTGATGGTTGGCGCTTAAGCCTTATAAAATCGAGAGTTGATAAAAAATTTTCATCTAAACAACTTGAAAAATTTTGATTGGCTCTCATATCGAATAACAAGTGAAAACATTGCAAAAGAATTTTTGAGGAAACATCCAAATGGCTAAAATCATTGGTATTGACTTAGGTACAACTAACTCATGTGTAGCGGTACTTGAAGGCGACAAAGTTAAAGTAATTGAAAACGCAGAAGGCGCACGTACAACTCCATCTATTATTGCTTATAAAGATGGCGAAATTCTTGTAGGTCAATCTGCAAAGCGTCAGGCTGTAACTAACCCGAAAAACACATTATTCGCAATTAAGCGTTTGATTGGTCGTCGTTATGAAGACCAAGCGGTACAAAAAGACATTGGTCTTGTGCCTTACAAAATCATCAAAGCAGACAATGGCGATGCTTGGGTTGAAGTGAATGACAAGAAACTTGCACCACAGCAAATTTCTGCAGAAACTTTGAAAAAGATGAAAAAGACTGCCGAAGATTATTTGGGCGAAACAGTTACTGAAGCCGTGATTACTGTACCTGCGTACTTTAACGATGCACAGCGCCAAGCAACCAAAGATGCGGGTAAAATTGCAGGCTTAGAAGTTAAACGTATCATCAACGAACCAACTGCTGCTGCGCTTGCATTTGGTATGGACAAGAAAGAAGGCGACCGTAAAGTTGCTGTATATGACTTGGGTGGTGGTACTTTTGACGTATCGATCATTGAAATTGCAGACCTTGATGGCGACCAACAAATTGAAGTGTTATCAACCAACGGTGATACCTTCCTTGGTGGTGAAGACTTTGACAATGCCTTGATCGAATACTTGGTTGAAGAGTTCAAAAAAGAGCAAAACTTCAACTTGAAACAAGATCCATTGGCATTACAACGTCTGAAAGAAGCGGCTGAGAAAGCAAAAATCGAGCTTTCATCTTCAAATGCGACTGAAATCAACTTGCCATATATCACTGCAGACGCAACAGGTCCGAAGCACTTGGTGATGAACGTGACTCGCGCCAAACTTGAAGGTTTGGTTGCTGATTTAGTCGCTCGTACCATTGAGCCATGTAAAGTTGCGCTACAAGATGCAGGACTTTCAACTTCTGACATCTCTGACGTGATTTTGGTGGGTGGTCAATCACGTATGCCACTTGTACAACAAAAAGTACAAGAATTCTTTGGCAAAGAGCCACGTAAAGACGTAAACCCAGACGAAGCTGTTGCAATTGGTGCAGCAATTCAGGGTGCCGTATTGTCTGGTGACAAAACTGACGTATTGCTTCTAGACGTAACTCCGTTAACGCTTGGTATTGAAACTATGGGTGGCGTGTTGACGCCAATCATTGAGAAAAACACCACGATTCCTGCGAAGAAGTCTCAAGTGTTCTCAACAGCGGCAGACAACCAGCCTGCAGTAGACATTTCAGTTTACCAAGGTGAGCGCAAAATGGCTCAACAAAACAAATTGTTGGGTAACTTCCAATTAGGTGACATTCCACCAGCGCCACGCGGTGTGCCACAAATTGAAGTTTCGTTCGACATTAACGCTGACGGTATCTTGAAAGTGTCTGCAAAAGACAAGAGCACAGGCAAAGAACAATCGATTCAAATTAAAGCAAACTCTGGTTTGAGCGATGCTGAAATTGAAGCGATGATTAAAGATGCTGAAGCAAATGCTGAAGAAGACCGTAAGTTTGAAGAACTTGCAAAAGCACGTAACGAAGCGGATGCTTTAGTTTCTTCTGCTCAAAAAGCAGTAAAAGACCTTGGTGAACAAGTGACTGCCGATAAAAAAACTGCGATTGAAACTGCAGTCACTGAGCTTGAAGCGACAACCAAAGAAAATGATGTAGATGCAATCAAAGCAAAAACTGAAGCATTGCAAAACATCATCATGCCAATTACGCAACGTGCGTATGAAGCTGCACAAGGTCAAGGCGGTGCACAAGGTTTCGACCCAAATGCATTTGGCGGTGACGCAGGTCAACAAAAAGCCGATGATGGCGTTGTGGATGCTGAATTCACTGAAGTCAAAGATGATAAAAAATAATTTGTCGCTTTAACGCACATCAAAAACCGCGCTGCAAGCAATTGCAGCGCGGTTTTTCTTTTCGATATCCATACACTGACTTCAAGATTTAAATGAAAGAGCACAGACAATTGGACGCTCAACCGAGTACAATAGATAAAATGATGCTCTAACTGCAAATAGATTGAGTTTCTGCCCTACTTTCGGCTACAGTAAACCCAAAAAAGGATGCCGCTAGCAATGCGTTTGTTTCTATTGGGTGCAATCATACTGTTTTCTATCTTGCTGATTTATCAAAATATTCAACATCCGCACACACGGCACAATACTGCACTAAATCGTTTACAATATCCTTTAGATACTCGCCTACGTTATCGTATTGCTGAAGTCGACCCGCGTTTTGGCTTAAGCCATGCCGATTTACTGCAACTGAGTCAGGAAGCCACCTATATTTGGAAACAAGGAACGGGACAAGATTATTTTGTATATGACCCGAACGCCAAGCTCGCCATTCACTTGATTTATGATCAACGTCAAGGTGAATCAAACCAACGCCAACAACAACTTACAGCCATTGAACAACGCCAACAACACTGGAACAATCAAAACCAAAATATTCAAGCACTAAAACAAGAAATTGCAGATAAAAATCAACAACTTGATGCAAAAAAATGCTATTTGAACAACAACTTGAACAATACAATCGTCAAGTACAGCAAATTAACCAAAGTGGTGGGCTACATCCTTCGCAACAGGAAATTTTTGCAGCCAAAAAACAAGAAATCCAGCAACACATGTGGAGTTTAGAACACGAAATAGCGCAATTTAATCAGCAAATTAACCAGCTCAATCAACAAGTCGATGCCCTCAATCAACTTAATCAAGACATTGATGTATCCATCCAGCAATTTAATGCACGTTTTCAACCACGTTTATTTGATAAAGGCAGCTTTGATGGTCAGGCCATTCGGATTTATGAGTTTCAATCTAAAGATGATTTACGTCTAACTTTGGCGCATGAATTTGGTCATGCTTTGGGTTTAGCACACCATAACGACCCTTATGCCTTAATGTATCCAATGCTAAAAGATCAGCAGTTGCAGAATTTCCAACTGCGCCCTGCCGATCTCGATTTACTCCATGCACGGCATTGAGCAATCTGGCAAACTGAAGTGACTAAAACACAAAACTCCCCTCACCCTGTACGATAGTTGCATATCCATTACACGTGCAAAGGCAGCAAATTTACTCATTTCATGTTATTGTGAAGGCTCTGTATAACCCTGAACGATCTGTGGAGATTCATGTGAGTTACTACCATATCCTGATTGAAGTAAATGACCACATCAGCACGATTGAACAAAGCCGTGATATCGAAATTTTTGATATTGTTGAGCTTCAACCTTGTCTCCACTCGATTTTATTGCCGTATTTTAATGAGCAAGTGATTGAACTTGAAGATGAAAATATTGAATACAAAGATATTTTGCATCTTGAGGTTAGACAGACCTTATTACCAATTGAACACCTGATTGAAGAAGAACAGCGTTTGCTGCCAAGTGATACCGACATCACCATTTCAGCTTATGAAATTTTTAATAACAAAGAATTAAGCCAAGATGTCACGACTGTGATTTTTGATTTGCTTGAAGCAGTGAAAATTGAACCTTAATCCCCTGTTTTAAGAAAAAAATTAAAAAGGTCTGCACATTTGCAGACCTTTTTAATGCAATCACAACAACTTATTGCATCATTTGTTTGGCCGCTTCATTACGAAACGCTCTTAAAATTTGCTGCCCTGCCCGACCTGTTGCAGCCAAGCCGAGTCGAGTCTGTTCCTGACGAATCGCTTGACGGGTTTTGTCGCCAATTAAACCATCCACTTCACCAATGTCATAACCACGGCTTAACAAAAAGCGTTGAATTTCACGGCGTTCTGCGCGGGATGTACCTGCATCATCGGTTGGCCAAGCGGTGCGGAATGCAGACTGCCCCATTAAACGATCTGATAAATGCGCAATCGCTAAGGCATAACTTTCTGCTGCGTTATAGCTATAAATGGCATCGAAGTTTCTAAACACTAAGAATACAGGGCCATTCGCACCTGCAGGTGCCATCAAGCCTGCCTGACTACTGCCCGATAAATTGCCCTGAATTAATGCCGAACCATCTGCACGAGTCAACCCACGATTAACCCAACTGCTGAGGGATTTTTTATTGCGTCGCCCTTCACCACTCAAAGACATGCCTGCAGGCACTTTGACTTCAAAGCCCCACGGCTGCCCTGTTTGCCAGCCGCGACGTTTTAAAAAGTTAGCGGTGGAAGCCAAAGCATCTGGAATACTAGATACTAAGTCACGGCGACCATCACCATCAAAATCGACCGCCAACTCATCATAGGTCGATGGCATAAACTGAGTATGCCCAAACGCCCCTGCCCATGAGCCTTTTAATTGTGATTCAGTGACATCACCACGTTGCAATAAACGCATGGTGGTAAAAAACTCACCTCGGAAATAGCTTTGACGGCGTCCTTCACAGCTCAAGGTACCTAGCGCTTGCAATAATGGATAGGATCCTGAAATCGCACCAAAGTTACTTTCTACACCCCAAACCGCCACTACGGTTTCTGCAGGTACGCCATAGGCTGCTGCAACACGATTGAGCGCATCACGGTGCTGTGCCAATTTCTGCTGTCCTGCCTGCACGCGCTCATCATCGACCAAGCCTGAGAGATAATCCCAGATTGGCGTAGAAAATTCAGGTTGGTAATTTAAACGCTCAATGACTGAATAATCTGGACTGAGATTTTGAGTATAGCGATCATAACTGCTGCCACTCACCCCTTTGGCAATGGCTTGGCTGCGTAAATTGGCCAAACAACTTTGAAAATGGTTTTGTGGTTGAAAATTTGCAGATGTACTGACCGTTGGTGTTACGGTGACAGATTTTCCATTGATAATCAGTTCTGCCTGAACCTGAGTAGCTGCCATTGCAGCTGTCGCAAAAATCACAGCGAAACGATGCATAATACCCTTTGATGTGTTTTGAATTTAAATCTTGGCTTTACCATAACACCTTCAGCCACAGAGATCAGATGAAAATCTGTAACTTTAAATTCATTTACACAGTTTTAAATTCATTTTCTCGTTTTAAATTTAAAACACTTATCCACAAGTACAGCATCTCACATTTTTAAATTCAAAATCACAACACATGATAAAACTTTTAAATTTAAAAGTTTAAATTCAAATTAAACCAACCCAAGTTACCCACAAAACACGACATTCACTGCATATTTACGATGTATTGCTTTGAATTTAAAAGTAGCTTTTTAAATTTAAAGATCAAAAGAGCCGCTACTTTATTTAAATTCAAAACTGCAGATCTATCTTTAAATTCATTTCTGATATTTAAATTCAAAGTTGAAGCATCGCTTTAAATTTAAAACGCGCTATTTGAATTTAAAGTTTTGAATTCATAATTATCATCTGTTTCCCATCAGACTTGTGCGCATTTTTATTTTAAGTATTGCTTTGCTACGGTGATGGTTGCTTATTCAGCCTGATCTATCTTAATCAACCTAAAATTACAGCGTCAATCCTAGACAGATTAACGGTAGAACACCTTAAAAATAGGCAGAATAAAAACGTGAAAGTATAAAAAAGCGCTCATCGTGATGAGCGCTTTGGTGTCATTTTTAAATTTACAAGCTCATATCAGCACTGAGCGCCAATGGATTTGGCAAAATTTTTGCCAATTGGCGGCATAAATCTGTCAATTCAGCGGCATCATTCGGCATTAAAGTAATATGCCCAATTTTACGGCCTTCACGCTCAGTTTTATTGTACAAATGCAAATGTGCGCCATTCAATGCCAACACATCTTCAGTTTTGGGATGCTGACCAATAATATTGACCATCACCGTTGGACGTACCACTTCAGTTGAGCCTAACGGTAAACCTGCTACAGCACGAATATGGTTCTCAAACTGCGAACACACCGCGCCTTCAATTGACCAGTGACCTGAGTTATGCACACGAGGTGCCATCTCGTTGGCATACAAGCCCTTGTCAGTGACAAATAGCTCTAACGTCAACACACCTACATAATTCAAGTGATTGAGCAGGCGAGTGATATAGTCTTGTGCCGCAGGCTGCAAGTCAGCGCTGTTTGGTGCAGGGACAATCGAATGCGACAAAATACCGTTGTGATGATGGTTTTCTGCCAATGGCCAAGTTTTTACTTCACCATTTTGACCACGCACCGCAATAATAGATACTTCACGTGAAAAAGTAACAAAACTTTCTGCGATCAAGCTGCCTGCAGGGCCAAGTTCTGCCCATGCTTGTTCAATCTGATCTGCACTGCGCAAGACAAACTGACCTTTGCCATCATAGCCGCCTGTTGCGGTTTTTAGCACAATTGGCAGACCAAGTTCAGCTACAGCAGCCTGTAAACTTTCCAGCGAGTTGACCGCTTTATACGGCGCAACAGGAATCGTCAATTCATCAAATAAGCCTTTTTCCAGCAAGCGGTTTTGGGCAATTGCCAAAGCCTGACGTGGTGGATGCAAGTCTTTGTGCTTAATCAATACATCAACATCAGCCAACGGAGTATTTTCAAACTCAAGGCTGAATACATCGGCACTGTGTATAAAATCTTGTAGGCTATTTTCGCTTTTGCTGGCAAAAACCTGACCCAAGGTTGCCGCTGGGCAATCTGGACTGGCTTCAAAAAAGGTACATTGAATATTTAAGGGTAAAGCCGCTTGTGCCATCATGCGACCCAATTGACCGCCACCAAAAATACCGATGGTCTTATCCATAGTAATTGTCCCGCTTAAGCCTGACCTGGAATATTGTTGCTTGAAACTTTCTCAGTTTGCGCGGCACGGAAATTGACAACATTTTGTGCAATCTCTGGACGGGTTAAACCTAAAATTTGGGCTGCCATAATTGCCGCATTGGTTGCTCCCGCAGGACCAATAGCCAATGTACCTACCGCAATACCCGCAGGCATTTGCACAATTGAAAGTAATGAATCGACACCATTTAAAATTGAAGATTTCACTGGCACACCTAAAACAGGTAAATCAGTTTTAGCTGCACACATACCTGGTAAGTGTGCGGCACCACCAGCGCCTGCAATAATCACCTGAATGCCACGATCACGCGCTTGTTCAGCATATTCAAATAAGCGATCTGGGGTACGGTGTGCAGAAACGACTTCCGCTTCAAATGGGACACCAAGCTGCTTCAGCATATTGGCAGTGTGTTCGAGAGTTGCCCAATCCGATTGAGAACCCATGATAATTCCAACGAGAGGAGCGTCTTGTGCAGCGGCCGCGTTCATTACAAATATTCCAGAAACGAAACTAAGGAAAGAGAAATTCAGGCGAGAAAGCCAAGCTTGAATAAGAACTCCACATTATAGACTGATTTTTCGACTTGTTAAAATTGAACACGGCGACTCAACCGACTTTTTTGATTATTTTTATCGGGTTATTTTAAAGAATTGAAAACAGTTAAACAAAATAGGTGAACCTAAAGCTATTCAAGCGAGCTAAAACTCGTCTTTAAGGCGCACGAAATACAAAATACACGCAACCACATAAACATAAGGCTGCCCATAAATAATCCAGTTTAAAAGGTTGCTTAAACAGAAAAATCATAAACGGTACAAACACCAATAAAGTCACAACTTCTTGGGTAATTTTCATTTGACCTACCGCCCAGCCATGCTGCGCCAGCAAACGGGTAGCAGGAATCATCAAACTGTATTCAAATAGGGCGATCACCCAACTGAATAAAATTGCCTGCCACAGCGGAGCATCATGTGGTAAAAACTTGAGATGACCATACCACGCCAAGGTCATAAAACAGTTTGCAATCACCAAAAGTAAAAGTGCTGAAGACATTGTGTCGTACTATCTTAAAAATTCAGTTTTATTTTACGAGCTATTTGCCATAAAAAATGCAAGAGCAGCAATTTTTTACATCCTTTGGCGCAGATTCAGCTCAGAAAAATCCCTGAAATGAGATACAAGAATCACTATCTTTTCGCCAAAACCCTTGCTATCGTTGCTTCAAATCAAATTAATCACGACAACAGCACAAAAATACGTGATGTGTCTATAAAAGCAGTGGAGTAAGGCGGAATGCATCTGCATATTTTGGGTATTTGTGGCACATTTATGGGCTCTTTGGCACTTTTGGCCCGCGATTTAGGACATACCGTCACAGGTTCAGACCAAAACGTCTATCCACCGATGTCGACTCAACTGGAAAATGCAGGCATTACCTTAATGCAAGGTTATGACCGCAGCCATTTACAACCGCATCCTGATTTAGTGATTGTGGGCAATGCCATGAAACGTGGGATTGATGCGGTTGAATATATGCTGAATGCTGGTTTGCCGTATATTTCTGGCCCGCAATTTTTGGCCGATCATGTTTTGCAAGGAAAACACGTACTGGGCGTTGCAGGCACGCACGGCAAAACCACCACCACCACCATGTTGGCGTGGGTATTGGATCAGGCAGGCTTGGAACCGGGCTTTTTAATTGGCGGCGTTCCGTTAGGCTTTAGTGAAAGTGCACGTTTGGGTGCAGGTAAATATTTCTGTGTCGAAGCCGATGAATACGACTCTGCATTTTTTGATAAACGCTCCAAGTTCGTGCATTACCATCCTAAAACCGCCATTTTAAATAACCTTGAATTTGACCATGCCGATATTTTTGATGATTTAGCTGCAATTCAAAAACAATTCCATCATTTGGTGCGTACCATCCCAAGTGAAGGGCGCATTATTGCCCCAATTACAGAAACCCATATTGATGAAGTGTTAGAAATGGGTTGCTGGACACCTGTGCTACGTACTTCGCTCAATGCAGATCCACAAGCGGAACTGTATGCAGAACAACTTGCAGCAGATGGTTCACATTTTAAAGTTCTGAAAAATGGTGTGCTACAAGGTGAAGTGCGCTGGAATATGACAGGGCAACACAGTGTCGCCAATGCCTTGGCAACCATCGCCGCAGCAGAGCATGTTGGGGTTGCAATTGAAACCGCATGTGCAGCGCTGTCCAATTTTGGTGGGGTGAAACGCCGTATGGAGTTATTAGGCACCATACGCGGCATTGAAGTCTATGATGACTTTGCCCACCATCCAACCGCAATTGAAACCACACTGGACGGCGCACGTAAGCGTTTGGGTGAGCGTAAGCTTTGGGCGATTATTGAACCACGTTCCAACACCATGCGCATGGGCAGTCATAAAGAGGGCTTGGCAGATTCAGCACGTTTGGCGGATGCTGTGATTTGGTATCAACCTGAAGGTTTAGACTGGGATTTACAGCCTGTGGTTGCGGCTGCTCGCAATCATGCGGTGGTGGCCAATACTTTGGATGAAATTATTCAAAAAATCGTGAGCCAAGCAGGTGAGGGCGATGCAGTGGTGATTATGTCAAATGGTGGATTTGGTGGTTTACATCAAAAACTCATTCAAGCGTTGCAACACACGGCTTAAAATCGCTTAAACTGATTTAAAACTCTTTCAAAAAAAATCCCCTGTTTTTGGCAAAAAATAGGGGGTTTTTATATTAATTATAAATTTATATATTATAATTATTAAAAGCAACAATACTGCTCATGAACTTGTCATCTTGACCTGTTACTTTAAAAAGATTACATCCTGCGAGCATGACGGTTGCTACAGGTTGGCTGCTGGATGTCTTTCATCATTATTACTAAGAAGGATGGTCACAATGTCAAAAACAATGAAAGCCATGGTCTACCACGGCGCCAATGATATTCGTTTTGAAGAACGCCCACGTCCAGAAATTTTACAACCAACAGATGCCGTGATTCGTCTCACCAAAACTACAATTTGCGGTACTGACTTAGGTATTTGGAAAGGTAAAAACCCAGAAATTCAAGACACTGCAGTTGCCAAGACAGGGCTATTTGATGGCCGTATTTTAGGTCACGAAGGTATCGGGATTGTTGAAGAAGTCGGTTCGGCAGTCAAAAATTTCAAAAAAGGCGACAAGGTCATTATTTCTTGTGTCAGCCGTTGTGGTACTTGTGAAAACTGTCAAAAACAACTCTATGCACACTGCCAAAATGAAGGCGGTTGGATCATGGGATATATGATTGATGGTACTCATGCTGAATATGTCCGTACTCCATTTGCAGACACTTCTTTATATTTGCTGCCTGAAGGTTTAAATGAAGAAGTTGCGGTTTTCTTGTCTGATGTATTGCCAACTTCACATGAAATTGGTGTGCAATACGGCAATGTTAAACCTGGTGATACCATTGCAATTGTGGGTACAGGTCCAATTGGCATGGGTTGTCTGCTTACCGCACAGTTCTATTCTCCTGCACAAATTATCGCAGTCGATATGGACGATAACCGCTTGGCGATGGCAAAAGAGTTGGGTGCAACCCATACCATTAACTCTGCCAAAGAAGATGCGGTACAACGTATTTTAGAGATTACAGGTGGTCGCGGGGTAGACTGTGCCATGGAAGCTGTAGGTGTCGAAGCCACTTGGGATATTTGCCAAAATGTCGTGAAAGAGGGCGGACATATTGCCAATGTGGGCGTACATGGTAAGTCGGTAAATTTTGAGTTAAACAAACTCTGGATTAAAAACCTGACCATCACTACGGGTTTGGTGAATACCAATACGACAGGTATGCTGTTAAAAACCTGCTGTTCAGGCAAATTACCTTTAGAAAAACTGGCAACGCACCATTTTAAATTCTCTGAATTTGAAAAAGCCTATGATGTGTTTAAACATGCTTCAGATGAAAATGCCATGAAAGTGATGATTAATTACGAATAATCTTGGCTTAACTATGTTACAAAAAAGCCAATCTACGCGCTGTGGATTGGCTTTTTTGGGCTTTTATAATATTTTCAAGAAAATTTTAGACTGCACGACAGACGAAGTCTGCATGCTGTTTTAATACCAACACATTAGATTATTTCAACGTAGAAAGACTTTTAAGCCACGACATCAGCATATTGTGTATCTGTTTCAAAAGCCGTCTCAATATAAGAGCACACGGGTACAATTTTTAGCTGCTTTTCACGTGCAAAGGCGACCAAAATATCTAATAGCTGACGGGCAACCCCTTGACCTCGTAATGTCAGATCGACCCAAGTGTGATCTGCTAAAATAGTGTGATCATCTTGATATTGATAAGTAATTTCAGCGATATGCCGACCATCTCGTTCAATAAAAAACTCGCCACCGCGTTGGGTTTCTTGATGTTGAATTTGCATAAGTCCACCTATCAAACTAAATCTATTTTTTCAATTTGCCACACTCTTTACGAAATATTGTGCTGAATTTGTACAAATTAAAGTGATTTACCATACAGAATAAATTGCACAACACTTAAAATTATGTAATTCTTTACGCAGATTTAGGCAGCGTCCTAATCCCAAATTATGTTGAACAAGGGGAGTAGCCTCCTCCAAGCGTTAAAATATAACTTTAACGTGTCAGCGTTTCGTCATTACACTTTGCAAAAAGTCGGACGCTGAGCATAGTGCACATACTTGTTGATACAAGTCCGCTCTATGTAGGCAAGACCTTGATCATGTTGTTACAGATGTTTGAAATCATCTGACAACAGGTCAAGGTTTTTTTGTGGCCAGTTGTTGGATGTGGAGATTGTATGGAATCCATCGGCAATTTATGGCTATATCTGGTCTTTTTTGCAATTGTTGCAGTCATGCTCGCCATTGACTTCTTAGGCTTTAAACAAAAAGCAGGCGAATCGGTCAAAGTCAAAACCGCTGCGTATTGGAGTATCGCCTGGGTCAGTGTGGCAGCTTTATTTGGTGGCGGTTTATGGCTGTATCTTAAACACAGCGTTGGGCTAGAAGTCGCCAACACCAAAGTCATGGAATACTTTGCGGGTTATTTGCTGGAAAAATCACTGGCGATTGATAATGTATTCGTTTGGTTGATGATCTTCGCCGCATTCGCCATCCCACCGGGCTTACAGCGTAAAATTTTACTCTACGGCGTACTGGGCGCAATTATTCTCAGAACCATTTTTATTTTTATTGGAGCTTGGTTTGTACAAGAATTCTCCTGGATTTTGTATATTTTTGGCGCATTTTTGGTCTACACAGGCTTTAAATTCTTAAAAGGTCCAGAGCAAGAAGCCAGCAATATTGAAGATATGGCGTTGTTGAAATGGCTACGCAAACACATGCGTATTACCCCAACACTGGAAAAAGATCAGTTTTTTGTGCGCCAAAATGGTGTACTTTGGGCAACGCCATTATTTTTAGTTTTAATTTTGGTCGAAGCATCTGACGTTATTTTTGCCGTGGATTCCATCCCTGCAATTTTTGCCGTGACTACCGATCCGTTTATTGTACTCACTGCAAATCTTATGGCTATTTTGGGCTTACGTGCCATGTTTTTCTTGCTCTCAGGCGCAGCCACTAAAATGCATTATTTACCGTATGGACTGGGTTTAATTTTACTATTTATTGGCTTTAAAATGCTGATGTTAGATGTATTCCACATGCCTATCTGGATTTCACTCGGCTTTATTGTACTTGTGCTGACAATCACTGCGTGGTTATCAATTCGACATAGTCGAAAACACCATGAAACCACATTATAAAATTTAACAGTCCTCATCATCGTTGCAAGCCTTCTTTCGAGAAGGCTTTTTGTATTCATTTCACCAAGTTTTAATTTACCGTACGATAAATTTTATCGTACTGCTGCAAGCTACATTTAAGGTACAATCTCTTGAAAAATGAAAAATGTAGGTTGTTTTATGCCATCTCCTGTACAACGCACCGCAATTCGTGGTCGCTTTCTTGATTTCAAAAACTGTACCAGCCAAGCCGATCAAATTTCAGAACAAGTCCGTTATGTAGACGATGGCTTGTTAATTTGCGAACAAGGCAAAATTCAGTGGTTTGGTTCATGGCAAGAAGGGCAGGCAAAGCTAAACGCCAACACAGAGTTCCATCATTATCCTGACCATCTCATTGTGCCTGGCTTCATCGACACCCATATTCATTTTCCACAGACTGAAATGATTGGCGCGTATGGTGAACAATTACTGGAATGGCTGAATACTTATACTTTTCCGACTGAACTGCAATTTGCAGATAAAGCCTATGCTGATCAGATTGCACAATTTTTTGTGCAGGAATTACTGAAAAATGGCACCACCACAGCTTTGGTGTTTTGTACGGTACATCCTGAATCGGTAGATGCGTTGTTTGAAGCGGCAGCACAACATCAAATGCGTTTAATTGCAGGTAAAGTGCTGATGGATCGGCATGCACCTGAAGCATTGTGTGACAGTGCAGACTCAGGCTATACAGACTCTAAAGCGTTGATTGAAAAATGGCATGGAAAAGGACGTAATCTCTACGCGATTACGCCACGTTTTGCACCGACTTCTAGCCCTGAGCAACTGGCGCGGGCAGGGCAACTCAAAGCCGAATATCCCGATGTTTATGTACATACCCATTTAAGTGAAAATCACAATGAAATTGCGTGGGTGAAACAATTATTTCCAGAGCAAAATGGATATTTAGATGTTTATCATCACTATGGTTTAACAGGTTCACGTTCGGTTTTTGCGCATTGTGTGCATTTAGAAGAACATGAATGGCAATGTCTGCATCATACCGATTCTGCAATTGCCTTTTGTCCAAGCTCCAATTTATTTTTGGGCAGCGGTTTATTTCCGCTGCATAAAACTTGGGAGCGACAGGTGAAGGTCGGTTTAGGTACAGATATTGGCGCAGGCACCACGTTTAATGTACTGCATATCCTCAATGAAGCCTATAAAGTACAACAACTGCAAGGGGCAAAACTCTCTGCTTTTGAAGCGTTGTATCACGCCACATTAGGTGCTGCCAAAGCTTTGGACTTAGACGATAAGCTGGGGAATTTTAAGGTAGGCAAAGAAGCCGATTTTGTGGTGCTGGATTTAAATGCCACCGCTTTACAACGCTTACGACAACAACGTTCCAAACATCTTGAAGATGCATTATTTGCCCTCATTACTTTAGCAGATGACCGTAATATTCATGCGACCTATATTTATGGACAACGTGCCTACTACCAACCCGATCAAAACTCAGCAGCAGGTGGCTAAACCTACGCAACCCTCGTATATAAAACCTATCGGATGGGCAATGCTGATACTCGGTTGTGCCTTGTTGTTACGCACAGATTCTCACCCAGCACAAAAATGATGCTATTTCAACCATGCAAGCACGTGCAACATCGCGCAAGATATATTAAAATTAGGGCATATTTTGGGGTGTTGCAGGTCAACACCTTTTTTATTTTTGCTTTTTAGGTATCTACCCATGACAGTTGAAATGCAGGTTTTGATTTCTGCAGAAGAAATCCAGACAAAAGTTCAGGAACTTGGTCAAAAAATTAATGCTCATTATGCCAATAGCGACAAAGAGTTGGTTTTAATTGGCTTATTACGTGGCTCTGTATTGTTCATGGCAGATTTATGCCGCACCATTCACAAGCCGCATGAACTGGATTTTATGACTGTATCCAGCTACGGCGGGGGCACGGTGTCATCGCGTGATGTGAAAATTTTAAAAGATTTAGATGGTGAAATTCGCGGTAAAGATGTTTTGGTAGTTGAAGATATTATCGACTCGGGCAACACCCTAAATAAAGTGATGGAAATTTTGCAAACCCGCGAGCCAAATTCAATTGAGCTATGTACCTTAATTAGCAAGCCATCACGCCGTGAAATTGAACTTGAAGTTAAATTCATGGGCTTTGAAATTGAAGATAAGTTTATTGTCGGTTATGGCTTGGATTATGACCAAAAATATCGTCATATTCCGTTTATTGGCGAAATTGGCTTATAAAACAAACACGCCTCGCTTAAAAAAAGTGATCGTTTCAGATCACTTTTTTTATGGCTAAAATTTGCATTTCATCTATCTAACAGGACAAAAACACAACATGCTGTAGCATTATTCGACTATTTTCCTTGGGATTTTTCAGCAAAAATAAGTCTGAAACATGATGTAAAACATAAACAAAGATAACAAGGAGCTGCTCATGTGGTCATTAATTGTCGCAATTGTGGTGGGTTTTATTGCAGGTTTAATCGCCCGTGCGATTCATCCTGGAGATGACAAAGCAGGGTTTATTGTCACAACCTTACTCGGGATTGCAGGGTCTTTATTGGCAACCTATGCAGGGCGTATGATGGGATTGTACGGTGATGGTTCTGCCGCAGGTTTTATTGCTTCCATCATTGGTGCGCTGATTATTCTGTTTATTTATAATACTATAGGACTTACGCATTGACGGATTCAAAAAAGTATTAAAATACTTTATAAAGTATCTGTGATCAGACGAATTAAACATGCTTCTACAGCAACTTGTACATTACCCATTTATATGGGCTTTCTCATG
>NZ_JBWKMK010000123.1:0-18780 GCF_056431365.1 Acinetobacter seohaensis | reverse complement strand
TTCGCAAGAGATGCGATGGATGTCTGGTGATTTGTAGTCATAAATTTTAGTCCCCACTTGTTTTTAAGTGGGGACTAAATTAAGGCTTATAGGATGAATTCATAAGGTGTGTTCAGCGGACGCTTACCCTCAATCTGCAAAAGCATCAAGTGCCCTATATCGTTTATATAGTATTGCGCAAGATGTAGATCACAAACCTGCTTTGGCAGCGCAATACAAAAGTAAAATTCTGAGCCAATACCCAAAGTCTGAAGAAGCAAGATTCTTTAAATAAGCCAATAAAAAAGACATCCGAGGATGTCTTTTAATATTCTGAAGCTTGCCGCATTCGACAAACTCAAAGCTTAACGCACAATACCACGTTCAGATTGCTCTAAAGAATCAATTAAACGCTGCGCTTCTGCCACATTTGGCAAAATATCACTGCGAATTTGCTGAATGGCTTGCTCAGTGGTTAATCCAGATTTGTAAATGAGTTTAAAGGCTTCACGAAGACCTTGAATCACATCCTTCGACCAGCCTTTACGACGCATTCCTTCCACATTCATTGCAAATGCATGTGCAGGATTACCAGAAACCATGACATACGCAGGCACATCTTTAAGAATAAGCGATGCACCACCAATCATGCTATAAGAGTCAATTTTACAGAATTGGTGAATACCAGAGTTTCCACCGACAACCACATAATCCCCAACATGCACATGACCTGCCACACCCACGTTATTGGCAAAAATATTGTGATCACCCACCATACAGTCATGTGCGATATGCGTATTGACCATAAGTAAGTTGTGACTACCAATTTTGGTCAGGCTATTGTCTTGCACCGTACCACGATGCAAACTGCAGTGTTCACGAATTTTGTTGTGATCACCAATTTCTAGCCAAGTTTCCTCACCTGCATATTTTAAGTCCTGACAGACCTCACCTACGCTGGCGAACTGGAAAATTTCATTGTGCTGACCAATACGGGTGTAACCACCAATCACCACATGCGAATGAAGTTTTGTACCCTCACCAATCGTTACATTTGGGCCAATAATACAGTATGGACCAATCGTGACATCTGAAGCGATTACTGCAGATGAGTCAATAATAGCGGTTGGGTGAATGAGTGGGTTATTGCTCATGCTTGCTCTGTTTTCTGATGCGAAACCATAATTTCCGCGGTTGCTGCGACGACGCCATCAACGGTGGCGATACAATTATATTTGTAAATGCCTCGTTTTTGCATAACTAATTCAGATTTTAATACAAGTTGATCGCCTGCAACGACTTGTTTTTTAAATCGAACTTTTTCTGCGCCTGCAAAAAGGAACAAAGAACCTGCGCTCGGTTTCTCATTATTCATGATAAAACCTAAAATACCCGACACTTGTGCCATCGCTTCAACGATTAAAACACCCGGCATGATCGGATAATTCGGGAAGTGTCCTTGCAAGAATTCTTCATTGATAGATACGTTTTTATAACCCACGATACCGTTATCAGTGACTTCTACAATGCGGTCTACCAATAAAAACGGATAGCGATGGGGTAAATATTCACGAATGGTTTGAATGTGCATTGGCAATTCAGGTTTAGTGAAGGTGCTAGAATTCGACTCAGTCATCATAATTATTTACGCAATTTAAAAGTTGATTCAAGGGACTCAATTTGAGATTGCATATCATCAAGTCTTTTCACCAATTGGGTCAATGGCACATCTGCTAATTGTCTGAGGCGCACAACAGTACGTTTCCACTTTTGATTTTCAAACAAGCCTATACCTGACGAATATTTTCCTGATTCAGAAATATTATTTGTGACCATTGACATTCCTGTCAAAGTCACATTATCAGCAATATTTAAGTGCCCTGAAATTGCACTTCCACCACCAATGATACAGTTTTTGCCAATTGTCACACTTCCAGCCACGGCAGTTTTTGCTGCAATGGCCGTATGAGCACCTAATTTGACGTTATGTGCGATTTGCACAAGGTTATCAATAATGACACCATCTTCCAAAATTGTATCATTTAGTGCACCGCGATCTACGCTGCAATTCGAGCCAATACGAACGTCATTGCCAATAATCACCGAACCCAACTGTGCAATACGATGCCATTTGCCTTGATAAGGTGCAAAGCCAAAGCCTTCACTGCCAATTACAGTATTGGCGTGTATGCGCACACGATGTCCAAGCTTGGCTGCGCCTGTCAAAGTCACGTGTGAATCAATAAAACACTGTTGACCAATTTCGACAAAGTCATCAATTTTACAGTGCGATTGCACAATCGTATTGTCACCCACCACACAATTTTCACCAATTACGACGTAATGACCAATATAGGCACTATCGGCGATGATGGCTGATGGATGGATTTGGGCTGTGCTTTCTATACCACGTTGCGTATGCTTGCGCTCAAATACATGAGTCAAAATTGCAAAAGCCAAATATGGATTATCGACCACAATAAAGTTGTGATGATTGTCTAACTCGGCTTGTAGTGAAGCTGTCACAATGAAAGCTCCCGCTTGGGAGCTACGTGCTTGCGCTAAATATTTATCGCCATTCACGAATGCAAGTTGATGCGCCTGAGCAGACTCAAGGCTTGCCAAACCTTGCAAACGTAAGTCGGCTTGTCCAATGTATTGACCTTGAACTAAACTAGCAATTTCTTCTAAGCGATAATGTTGGGAACTCATTGATTATTTAAGTACGTTGACCTTTTGGATCATTTTATCAGTTAAATCATACTTCGGGTCATAGGCAAGTGCTGAGTTTTTATTCAAAACCACATCTAAACCATTTTCTTTACGCAATTGTTCAGCAACTTGCTTTAAACGAGTTTCAAAACCATCGTTAATTTTGTGCAATTCTGACTGAACACGAGTTTGCACTACTTGTTGCAAACCATTAAATTCTTTCAATTTCGCTTGAAACTGAGTATTCATTTTTTGCTTTTCAGCATCTGACAAATTCGTAGCCTGCTGCGCTCGTTGCTGCATGGTTTCTAGCTCTTTTGCCAGTTGCTCAAGCTTAGTGGTTTGTGGTTTGACCGACTGCTGCAAAGCTAGATTTTGCTGTTTGAGATAACTGCTATTTTCTACAACACGCTCTAAACTTACCACACCATAGCCTGCAGCATGTGCTACTGCAGCCATTGTAGATAAACCCAACAATGCCAAACTCAATATTGTTTTTTTCATGTGCTACATCCTGTGTTTAAACAATCCAACATGGGTCGTACTTAGAAAGTACGACCAATTTCGAATTGGATATTTTTAGTGTCATCGCCTTGTTTATCATTCAACGGATACGCATAGCTGAGTGATAATGGGCCAATCATGGTAATCCAAGTAAAGCCTACACCCACGCTATAACGCATTTCACCGAAGTCGAAGCCATAATTGTCTTTACAATATTGCTTGGCATTCACAGAAGCACCATTCACAAAAATATTTGAATCAGAAACATTACACTGAGTATCAAAAACTTGTGCGCCTTCTGCAAAAATTACTGGACGGACTTGACGCGTCCAATCTCCTTTAAATGGCACTGGTAGAGCCAATTCTGTACCGAACTGTACTAGAGCATTCCCACCAACTTCTTCAGGTGAGCGATCCGTTTGACTTGTATCAGAGAAATAAACACCTGGATATTTCGGGCCTAAGGTGCTGTTGTCATAACCACGTACTGAACCATAACCACCTGCATAGAAGTTCTTATAGAACGGTAAGTCATTACCAAAACCTAACTTACCGTAGCCACGTAAGACAAAATCATGACCTAATGGCATATAAGCCTGTGCATCATAGGTCACTTTTTGGAATTCCACATCACTACCGGGTAAAGCAATTTCAGCATTAACACGATGCGACATACCATTGGTTGGGAAAATCGGACGATTTAAAGTGTTGTATGACCAACCTAAATTTAGGTTATACGTAAGGAAATCACCTTTAAATTCTTTGCCGTAAGGAATTGGATTTGCACAAGGCTCATACCCTACTACATCACCATTTGCATCTTTAATAGGGACTAAATCATCTGGACAATATTCGTCACTTTTGGTTTCTTTACCCCCATGGCGCTCTAAATAGTCTGCGACATAAGTTGAAACATAAGGACCCGTGGTCACCTCTGTCTGATCAATGTTTAAACCTGCGCTAATGCTTTGGTTTTCATCAATTGGGTAACCGAAGTTAATGCCGCCACCTAAACTGTCTGTCACATAGTTGTTTACGTTATAGTCATCGTCCAGTTTGGTTTTACGATAGTACATGTTGTAACCACGACGCACACCATCAATCGTGAAGTACGGGTCGGTCACACTCAGGTTATAGTAATCCTGAGTTTCAGAACGTGATAAATCAATCGAAACTGCGTTACCTGTACCCAAGAAGTTGGTTTGGCTTAAACCAGCTTGGAACGTCACACCACCGCTTTGCGAGAAACCTACCGCTAAAGTACTTGTACCTGAGTGCTGTTCTTCTACATTTACATTTAAGTCAATTTGGTCTGGCACATTTGGAATACGCACAGGCTTAACATCGACGGTTTTAAAGAAACCTGTACGCTCTAAACGGACTTTAGACAAATCAATTTTTTCATTGCTTGCCAATGCGCCTTCCATTTGACGCATTTCACGACGCAGTACTTCATCGGCGGTTTTACTGTTACCAGCGAAGTTAATACGACGCACTGTAACTTGCTGACCTGGGTTGATGTAGTAGTTTAAATCTACCAGTTTAGTTTCTTTGTCAATTTGCGGAACAATATTAACTTCGGCATAGTAATAGCCTGCATTACCATATTTACGCAGCAACAATTGTTTCACCGCATTCACTTTTTCTTGTGAATAGGTTTCACCATCTTTATAAATTTTCAGTGCCGTAAGTTCTTCTGGTTTGTATAAAGCATCGCCCAAGAACTTGCTTTCGCCAAACTTGAATTGCTCACCTTCATCCACCGAAACTTCAACAAAAATATGCTTTTTGTCTTCGCTCAAATTCAAGCTAGAGTTAGTGATATTGAAGTTGATATAACCTTTATTAAGATATAACGCACGTAATGCTTCCAAGCTTGCTGCCATTTTTTCGCGTGCATAGCGGTCATTACGGGTAACAATCGAACTCCAGCTACTTTCTTTAACTGCAAACGCCTGCTTAATGTCGCTTTCTTTAAATACCGTATTACCAATGATGTTGATATCTACCACTTTGGCAGCTTTGCCTTCAACAAACTCTACAGTTAAATCTACACGGTTATTTGGACGTGCTGTGGTAATGACACGTACATCCGCATCATAACGACCTTGCTGCATATACTGCTGTTCAAGTTCAGATTCTAAAGTTTGTAGTGCTGACTTTTTCAGTACTTCACCTTCAGCCACACCCATTTTCTTTAAACCATCTTCCAACGCTTCTTTTGGAATCAGTTTATTGCCTTTAAATTCAACCTTAGAAATGATTGGGCGCTCAACCACTTTAAACACTAAAGTGTCGGCTTCACGACTGGCCTGAATGTCATCAAACAAACCTGTGGCATAGAGTGAACGAATCGCATTGGCCAACACTGCTTCATTGACACGATCACCACTATTCACTGGAATCATTCCATAGACATTGGCTGGCGTTAAACGAACAAGACCATCTATTTTTATATCTCGCGCAATAAATTCATCTGCTGCATATACTTGTTGTGTTGCCGCCATTGCACTAACCAGTGCCAAGGGCATAAATAAATGTGTGTGCTGCATGCCAGTCTTTTCCAGTGTTAAATTTATTTCGTATCTACGTTGTTATAAACGCATAATGTCATTAAATAATGCAAGGAGCATCATACTTCCAAGCAGTACCATACCAATTTTTAAACCAACTAATTGTATTTGTTCAGAAACAGGTTTTCCACGAATCAGCTCGATAAAATAATAAACTAAATGCCCGCCATCCAACATTGGAATTGGCAATAAATTTAGAATTCCTAAGCTTACGCTCATAAGTGCCATAAAGGAAATAAAAGTTTGCCACCCCATTTCCGCACTTTGCCCTGCGACTTTGGCAATAGTAATTGGGCCTGATAAGTTATCTAAACCAATTAAACCACGTACCATTTTGACAATAGAATTCAGAATCATGCTAGACAGCTGACCTGTTTTATCTACCGCCATAAATAAAGCTTCACTCGGGCTGTATTGAATGGTTTGCTTAAAATCTTCTGGAATGACAATTTTTCCAGGATCACTTTGCACACCCAATACACCCGAAACATTGCCCATATTGTCACGTTTGCCTTGCGGCATCACTTCCAGTTGCTGTACTTGATTGTTACGCAGCACATCTACTTTCAGTAATTTTTCTGGCGATGCTTGAACAACTTGTACCACATCGTACCAGTCATTCATTTTGACGCCATCAATCGCAATAATTTGATCGCCGACTTGCATACCTTGACGAATGGCCGCACCATCTTCACTTAACTTACTGACAATTGCAGGAATTTGTGGGCGATACGGTGTAAAACCCAAGATATCTAAAGGTGATTGGGATTGATCATTTAAGAAATTTTGAATGGGTAAGCTAAATGTTTTGATTTCACCTGCGCGTTCCGCCTGTACCTGGATCTTGCCTGTTTCACCTACACGATCTACCAAGGCAAAGTTCAGCTTTTCCCATGTCGTCACAGGCGTACCATCAATGGCGGTAATCTTATCACCTACTTGCATTTGCGCTGCCGCCGCAGGTGTATCTGCCAGTACCTTACCCACACGGGTATTCAACTGTTCTTGAGAGGGTAAAAATAATAGCCAGAACAATAATATGGCAAAAATCAGGTTGATTAACGGACCTGCTGCCACAATCACAATACGTTTCCACGGATGCTGACGATTAAAGGCATAAGGTAGGTCTGCTTCTGCAACGTTTTCTTCGCGTTCATCAAGCATTTTGACATAGCCACCCAAAGGCAGTGCCGAAAGCTGATATTGAATCCCCGATTTTTTAGACGTCCATTTTAAAATGGTTGGCCCAAAGCCTATGGAATACACCAAAACTTTGACACCTAATTTACGTGCAACAAAGTAGTGCCCAAACTCATGAATTGCAATTAAAGGTCCTAGCAAAAGAATCGCTGCAACCACAATAAATAAGGCACTCATGCTTTAGCTTCCTTTATTCAACACAAAATACTGTGCAATAGCACGAGCATTTTGGTCTGCCTGCAAAATCAGTTCAATGCTTTCTGCGGCTGAATTTTGTATTTGGTTCAAGGTATGCTCAACCACTGTCGCAATTTCAGTAAAACGAATTTTTTGCTGCAAGAATGCTGCAACTGCAATTTCATTTGCTGCATTTAAAATAGCAGGCGCCAGACCACCTTCTTGCATGGCTTGACGTGCCAGACTTAAGGCAGGAAAACGTGTGGTATCGGGTGCTTGAAAATCAAGCTGATGATTGACAAACAAATCTAAAGGCGGAACATGCGTTTGGATACGCTGCGGCCATGCCAAAGCATGCGCAATTGGCGTACACATATCAGGATTACCCATTTGTGCCAAAGTTGAACCATCCACATATTGAACCATGGAATGAATAATACTCTGTGGATGAACCACAACTGTAACAAAGTGTTCTGAAATTGCAAAAAGATGACACGCTTCGATTAATTCCAAACCTTTGTTCATTAAGGTTGCAGAATCTACCGAAATTTTTTGTCCCATAGACCAATTTGGATGTTTGCAGGCTTGTGCAGGGGTAACGTGTTGCAGTTCTTCTAGGCTATGATTTAAAAATGGGCCGCCCGAAGCAGTCAGTAAAATTTGTGATACACCTAGCTGAGGTTGTCCATTTCTTTCGGTTTGTAAATAATGTTCAGGCAAACATTGAAAAATCGCGTTATGTTCAGAATCTACAGGTAATAACAAAGCACCATGTTCACGTGCCGCCTGCATCATGATGTCGCCCGACATCACCAAGGCTTCTTTATTGGCCAATAACACGCGCTTACCCGCTTTAACCGCAGCCAGTGTAGGTAATAAACCTGCCGCACCGACAATGGCTGCCATCACCACATCCACTTCAGGATGTTCGGCAACTGCGATTAAACCCGCCTCATCGCTTAAAATTTCAACTTCAGAAATATGTTGCTGTGCAAGTGATTGCTGTAACTCATCAACTTTTGACGCAGGTACAACCACAATTTTAGGATGGTACTGTTTGCATATTTGAACCAGTTCTTGAATTCGGCTGTGCGCCGTCACGGCAAAAACTGAATACTGCTCTGGATGTTGTTGCAGTACTTTTAGGGTGCTTTGTCCAATTGAACCTGTCACACCCAAGATACAAACAGCTTGTGACATTTATAAATCTACGCCAATAAGTTTTAAAACATACATACCCGCAGCAAAAATTGGAGCTGCTGCAAGCAAAGAATCAATCCGATCTAGCACACCACCATGACCTGGCAAGACCCGCCCAGAGTCTTTAATACCTGCACGGCGTTTGATCATGGATTCAAATAAATCGCCCAATACCGAGCTAAATACCGTAATCACCGAAAGAATCAGGAATAAAATATGTTGTGCCAAAGTCAGGTCTAAATACACCACTTCAACAACAATCACGATTAGCATGGCAGTAAAAACACCGCCATATAAGCCTTCTACTGATTTGTTTGGACTGACATTCGGTGCAAGTTTTTTCTTGCCCAGTTTACGCCCAACAAAATAAGCACCTGAGTCTGCACCCCAAACCAACAAGAACAAGTACATTAACCACCACGGCGAACTATTCCATACGGAAAAAATTGCAGTGACCGCAGCAGAAATTAGAATAAAACCAATAAAACTTAAGCTTGGGTTATACCATGCATCGTATTCTGGATAAGACTTGACCCAATAAATACTGAGTAACCATGTCAAAATAGAAGCTGCCCAAAGTAACAAGGCAATATCACTAAAATAAAGTGCCATTGCTGCCAAAGCGGCAGTCAATACACCAAAGCCCCAAGCTACAGGTTTGAGGACATATTTAGTTTTTCTTGGCATGAGTTTGAACCACTCATAGCCCGCAACCCCTGCTGCAACAATCATCAGCATAAACATTGGATAGTGCGACTGAGTTTCAAACATACAACTCAACACCACAGCAACCAATACCAATGCGGTAATAATCCGCTCTAACATGTATTAATTCTCAATTTTCTCTTGTTGAATTTGCTCAGAAGTTTTACCAAAACGACGTTCGCGACCACCAAATACTGCCAGTGCATCGTCAAATTCTTCTATGCTAAATTCAGGCCACAAGGTTTGGGTAAAATACAATTCAGCATACGCAGCTTGCCAAAGTAAAAAGTTGGACAATCTAAAATCGCCACCTGTACGAATCAACAGATCGACAGGTGGTAGGTCTGCCAGACTGACATATTGACCAAAAAGTTGTGTATCTATTTGTTCAATATCAATTTTATGCGCCACAACATCTGCTGCAATTTGTTTTGCAGCTTGTGCCATATCCCACATACCACCATAACTAATGGCAATTGTGAGTGTCATGCTGTTGAAATTAGCAGTCCTTTGTTCGGCATGCAACATTAACTCACGCAAATGCGGCGACAAACGTGAACGGTCACCAATAAAACGTAAGGCAATATTGAATTTTTCCATGCGTGGTAATTGCTCATGAATTGTGGTTTCCAGCAATTGCATGAGTAAATCCACTTCAAACTGCGGACGATTCCAGTTTTCACTCGAAAAAGCAAAAACGGTTAAAGCTTGAATGTGTTTTTTTCTACAATGTTCAACAATCGGGTCAAGTACATCTTTACCAGAGCGATGTCCTTCCCCTTTTTGCATTTGATTTTTTTTTGCAAAACGATTGTTGCCATCCATAATGATGGCAACATGTTTTGGCAAAGACGCGCTGTCTTCCGATGTGGTCATTGATTAGACCTTCATCAACTCAGCTTCTTTTGCAGCAAGACGCTTGTCTACTTCTGCAACGTATTTGTCTGTGATTTTTTGGATGTCATCTGCTGCACGGCGCTCATCATCTTCAGAAATTTCTTTTTCTTTCAATAATGCTTTAATGTCGCCCAATACATCACGGCGGATGTTACGAATAGCAACTTTGGCATTTTCTGCTTCAGAACGCGCAACTTTTTGCATGTCACGACGAGTTTCTTCAGTCAATGCTGCAAGCGGTACACGAATTGCATCGGCTGTGATTGGGTTTAGACCCAAATCTGACTCACGAATTGCTTTATCAATTGCAGACACCATTGAACGCTCAAATGGCTGAACCAATAAGGTACGTGAATCTTCTACACCAATGTTGGCTACTTGGTTAAGTGGCACATCGGAACCGTAGTAAGAAACCATCACACCATTTAAAATTGATGGATGTGCACGACCTGTACGTACTTTGGCAAAACCATGTTCTAAAGACTCTAAAGTCTTGCTCATACGTTCTTCGCTGTCTTTTTTAAGATCGTTAATCATAAGATCTTCCTTACTGTATTCTAAAATTTGAGTCAAAATATAGGGTTAAATTAAACCGTAGTATAAAGAGCTTTGTGGCTCACGTACATTAGTTCGTAACGTGAGTTCCTTCTTTTTCGCCCATCACTACAGAAAGCAATGCACCTGCTTTATTCATATCAAAAACTTGCAACGGCACATTGTGATCGCGGCATAAGCAGATTGCAGTTAAATCCATAACACCTAATTTTTCATCCAACACCTGGTCAAATGTAAGTGTGTCATATTTCACCGCATCTTCGTATTTGCTTGGATCTTTGTTATATACGCCATCTACTTTGGTCGCTTTTAAGATCAAGTTAGCTTCGATTTCGATACCACGTAAACATGCTGCTGTATCTGTGGTAAAGAATGGATTGCCTGTACCCGCAACGAACACACACACTTCACCTTGAGTCAGGTGACGAATCGCATCACGGCTTGAGTAAGACTCAACCACTGTACCAATAGGCAATGCAGACATTAAACGGGTTTTGATGTTACGGCGCACCAAGGCATCACGCATGGCTAAACCGTTCATCACCGTTGCCAACATACCCATTTGGTCGCCTGTTACACGGCCAACTAAGCCATCTTTTTGTAATTGGCTGCCACGGTATAAGTTACCACCACCGACAACAATACCCACTTGCACACCTAAACCGACCAAGTGTGCAATTGCCAAAGACATTTGATCGAGCACTTGCGCATCAATCCCCATGTCTTTATTACCCGCAAGTGCCTCACCCGATAGTTTCAACAAGATACGTGCATAACGTGGCTTTTTTGAATCTAACATTGTCATTACTCCAATTCTAAATTCTAAACTTTAATTTTTTACAATTTGTATGGCTTACAGCTAGCAATCCAAATCTGCAAAGCATTATGCAGATTTGACCTGAATCAGCTTGGCAAATAAGTCGTATTCATCGGCATCGGTAATTTCAACTTCAAGTAAATCACCTGCTTTAATCACGCTCTTGTCAATATCTTCTACAAAGACGTTGCCATCAATTTCTGGCGCATCTGCATAAGAACGTGCCACTGCGACTGGAAATTCTTCTTCCAAATCATCTACCAACACGGTCATGGTTTGACCAATACGTTTTTGCAGTTTAGCTGCTGAAATTTCTTGCTGAACCTGCATAAAACGCTCATAGCGTTCTTGCTTGATTTCTTCTGGCACATGATCTGGCAAGTCGTTTGCTGCCGCACCTTCAACAGGTGAATAAGTAAAGCAACCAACACGGTCTAATTGCGCTTCTTTTAGCCAGTCGAGCAAAATTTGGAAATCTTCTTCTGTTTCGCCTGGAAAACCCACCACAAAGGTTGAACGAATCACCAGCTCAGGGCATTTTTCACGCCAAAGTTTTAAACGCTCCAACGTGTTTTCGCTGTGCGCAGGTCGCTTCATCAACTTTAATACTTTCGGGCTGGCATGTTGGAATGGAATATCCAAATAAGGCAAAATTTTGCCTTGTGCCATTAAATCAATTACAGCATCCACATGCGGATATGGATAGACATAGTGCAAACGCACCCAAATACCCAATTGCCCTAAGGCTTCACACATATCATAGAATTTGGTTTTAACAGGCTGACCGTTCCAAAAGTCCAATTTGTATTTGGTATCTACGCCGTAGGCAGAAGTATCTTGAGAAATTACCAATACTTCTTTTACGCCTGCACGTTTCAGTGCCGCAGCTTCTTCTAATACCGAACCCACAGGACGCGAAACTAAATCGCCACGCATGCTTGGAATGATGCAGAAAGTACAGCGATGGTTACAGCCTTCTGAAATTTTAAGATAGGCATAATGTTTAGGCGTCAAACGAATGCCTTGTTCAGGTACCAAATCAATAAATGGATTATGTTTTGGTGGCTCAGGAACATATTGATGCACCGCTTCCATCACGTCCTGATAAGCAGCCGCGCCAGTCACTTTTAATACGTTGGGATGCATTTGACGAATTTTATCTTCATCTTTACCCAAGCAACCTGTCACAATGACACGACCATTGGCATTCATGGCTTCGCCAATCGCGTCTAAGGACTCTTGTACTGCAGATTCAATAAAACCACATGTATTGACAACAACTAAGTCAGCACCTTCATAATCAGATGCGACATCATAACCTTCAGTTTTTAACTGAGTTAAAATTCGTTCGGAATCTACCAATGCCTTAGGACAACCTAAAGAAACAAAACCGACTTTGGGGGATTTCATAGAATCTGCACTCCACTAGAATGCGCGTATTGTATGACTTTTCTTTGCATAAAAATAGAGAAATAGCCGACTCTTTGCATAATGCACCAAAATACAACCATTCAGGCTGAATGATTTAAATATTGCACCATTTTAATGCATTTTTTATTTACAGTGTTTCTGTTATCCGTTATATCTTGAAAATTCAGTCCAGTTCCTGCGCATTTTTCCGATTCTTCAGTGATAAATGCACTAAAAACGAAAAGTTGGCGTGCATTTTGCTTAATTCGCCTCAATTCGATCCAAATTTGGAACATGGCTGACACATGACAATGCCCTTGCACAATATTTCATACAGGAAGCATTCACGAATGGATCAGACCCAGAGCATTGACTATCGTCTTTTGGTGGATAACCTCAGCACCGCAATTTTACTGGTTGATCGTGACCTGAATATTTTTTATTTAAACTCGTCTTGTGAAGCATTGTTTGATATCAGTTTAATTCGCGCTTCGGGGCAACCCGTTTTAAATTTGCTGCACATGCCTGATGATGAGTTCAATACGCAAGAGGCTTTACTGAATACCATCAAAACTGGTCAACCCTACACCCGCCGTGAAGCGACCATTAATGTCAATTTTAAAGATATTCATGTCGATTACACTGCATCACAGTTAAATGCAGGCAAGCCTTATCATCCTCTTTTGCTGATTGAATTGAATCCGATTGATCGGATGCTCAAAATTTCCAAAGAAGAAAACTTTATTCAACAGCATCAAGTCGCACGTCAGCTGATTCGTGGTGTGGCACATGAAATTAAAAACCCGCTTGCAGGAATTCGTGGTGCGACACAACTGTTAGCACGAAGTTTAAATGACCCGAAATATGATGAATTTACCGACATTATTATTAGCGAGGTAGATCGTTTAAGAAACTTGGCCGATACCATGCTCGGCTCACGCCAACTACCAAGCTATGAACTGGTCAATATTCACGAACCTTTAGAACGGGTGCGCAGCCTGATCGTCAATCAAACTAAAAACAAAATAAATATTATCCGTGATTATGACCTTTCTTTACCTGAAGTCATGGCAGACCGCGATCAATTGATTCAAGTCATGCTGAATATTTGCGCCAATGCAGTACAAGCCATGACCGAACATCCCGATTTCTTTACCGAGCATCGACCTGAATTGATTTTAAGAACTCGTATTCAACGCTTGGTTACCATTAATGGTGTGCTGAATCGTTCTACCGTACGTGTTGATATTGAAGATAACGGCCCAGGCGTACCTGAAGACATTTTAGAATCCGTGTTTTATCCATTGGTGACTGGACGCGCAAACGGTACAGGACTTGGTTTGAGCATCGCACAAAATATTATGCATCAACATAACGGAATGATTGAATGCCAATCCATTCCAGGAAAAACAATATTTAGCTTATATTTACCTTGGGAGGCGAGTCATGTCGCGAAATAAAATTTGGGTGATTGATGATGACCGTGCAATGCGCTGGGTACTGGAAAAAACTTTTAGAGAAGAAGGTTTTGAAGTCACCAGTTTTGAAGAAGCACAGTCTGCACTAGATGAGTTAAACCAAGATGCACCCGATGTAATTTTGACCGACATTCGCATGCCTGGAATTGATGGTTTAACTTTTCTTGGCAAAGTCAAAGTCAGTTATCCCGACTTGCCTGTGATTATTATGACTGCGCACTCCGATTTAGAATCGGCAGTATCTAGCTATCAAACAGGTGCATTTGAATACCTACCCAAGCCTTTTGATATTGATGAAGCACTTGCTTTAGTCAATCGTGCAATTTTGCATATCACCAAACTACAACAGCAAGAATCTGCAAAATCGACAGTGCAGCCAATTCAATCGACAGAAATTATTGGTGAATCGCCTGCCATGCAGGAAGTGTTTCGTGCGATTGGTCGTTTATCGCAATCACACATTACTGTGCTCATTAATGGTGAATCAGGTACAGGCAAAGAGTTGGTGGCGCATGCACTGCATCGCCACTCACCGCGTAGCAGCAAACCATTTATTGCGCTGAATATGGCAGCCATTCCGAAAGATTTGATTGAAACCGAACTTTTTGGACATGAAAAAGGTGCATTTACAGGTGCCAATACACAACGTCAGGGACGCTTTGAACAAGCCAACGGCGGCACCTTGTTTTTAGATGAAATTGGTGATATGCCTTTTGAAACCCAAACCCGCTTATTGCGCGTCTTGGCAGATGGTGAATTTTATCGGGTTGGTGGACATATTCCTGTCAAAGTGGATGTACGGATTGTCGCAGCAACACATCAGGATTTGGAAAAACTGGTACAAGATGGACGCTTCCGTGAAGACTTATATCATCGCCTGAACGTCATTCGGATTCATATTCCTAAACTGGCGCATCGCAGTGAAGATATTCCAATGTTGGCACAGCACTTTTTGGCACGTGCAGGCAAAGAATTAGGCGTGAGTCCAAAAATATTGCGTCCTGAAACAGTCGAATATATGCAGCAATTGCCGTGGCAAGGTAACGTGCGCCAATTGGAAAACACTTGTCGCTGGCTTACCGTGATGATTACAGGACGTGAGGTCTATCCTGAAGATTTACCAACCGAACTCAAGCAAATTCCAATTGAAAAATTAGCCGAACATTCTGCGCTTCATGTGGCAGATCGGGTATCTATGCAGCATTGGGATGAATTACTTGGGCAATGGGCAGTACAAAAGTTAAAAAATGGCGAGATGAAACTTCTGGATATCGCCATTCCAATGTTTGAACGCACCTTAATTAATGCTGCACTGCAACAAACCCGTGGACGTAAACGTCATGCCGCTGAATTATTGGGTTGGGGACGTAATACTTTGACGCGAAAACTCAAAGAATTAGGAATGGACAGTGCCGATGATGAAATAGAAGAAGATATGGAGAGCTAAACGCAGAAAAAATATCTAATCCATCAAAATATAGGGAAATTCAGCTTTTGAATTTCCCTATTTTTATATCTTAGACTCTCTAAGTTAAGTGCAATTAAGCCGCGGTAAATCCAACATAGCGAGATAAACCTTGCACGCCTAAATCCGTTTTATAAATCAAATATTGCGGATAACGACTTGAAGTCAGTTCTTGCCACATATCCAACTGATCATCATGTGCATGAATTTCATCGACACTGCGTGGCATGCTTTGTTCAAATACATCTGAGGCATATTCAAAACCCAAATCCATTGCGACAAACAAAGTATGCTCGCAAGGCTGAATATATTGTTCTTCTGCCCAATCAATAACAGCATGTTGGCAATGTGGGCAAAGCAAATTTTCAGTCGCAGGCGTATTCAGTTCAATGAGTTGATATGGCATAGAGCAGCATCACCAATAGTAAAATAGATAAACATAAAATCTGTTTGCATCATAACAAGCAATTTCTATATTTTGCGCTAAGCACGGCTTATAATTATAGAAATTTTTTTAATTATACTTATGGCAACTCTAGAAAATGCAATTACACTTGCAGTACAACAACATACAGGGCAGCTAGATAAAGGCGGTCAGCCTTATATTTTGCATCCCTTACGTGTAATGTTGCAATTACAACAGCCCGATCAGCAAATTGTCGCTGTACTGCACGACATTCTTGAAGATACCCACACCACAGCACAAGACCTGCAAAATTTAGGATTTCAAACGCATATTATTCAAGCAATTCAGGCGCTCACCAAACTGCCGCATGAAACTCGTGTTCAAGCGGCTATGCGTACTGCACAAAACCCGCTTGCCTGTGCTGTAAAAATTGCAGATGTGCAAGACAACATGAATTTAACGCGGATTCCCAATCCTACAGCACGTGATTTAGCCCGTTTAGAAGAATACCGACAAGTTTTAGAGATTCTGCAAAAAGCACAGCAATAAAGCACAATTAAAGATTGACAACATGCAACGATGCCACTTTAATTTAAGTATTGTTGCATAAATGGAATTTAGTCATGCTTACAGATTTGGATGATTTTTATTGTTTTGCCCAAGTGGTCGAACATGGTGGATTTAGTGCAGCAGAACGCGCCACCGATATTCCAAAATCCAAACTTAGCCGACGCGTACACAACCTAGAAGAACGCTTAGGTGTGCGTTTAATTCAGCGCAGCTCACGTCATTTTGCGGTCACAGAAATTGGTATGAATGTGTATCGGCATGCGCAAGTAATGATGAATGCTGCCCAAGCCGCGCACGACTTGGTCGATCACCTAAGTATTCAACCGCGTGGTGTAATTAAAGTTAGCTTACCTGTTTCAATTGCACAAAATGAAATTGCCAAAATCTTGCCTGAGTTTTTGAAAGCCTACCCTGAAATTAAAGTACAGCTAATTGTCAGCAACCGTCGTGTCGATATCGTCAACGAAGGGATCGACATTGCCCTGCGTGTCCGCTCAAATTTAGATGATGATCCAAGTTTGGTGATTCGCAAATTCAGCAACATCGAACAACATCTATTTGCCAGTCAGGCTTATTTGAATGAATTTGGCGATTTGAAAAAACCTGAAGATTTAAGTCATCATAAAATTTTAAGCATGTCGGATGAGCATTTAGATCAATACATGGTTGTGCATGATCAACAACAGCAACCGAAAAAAATTAAGGTCAACCCTACAGTCATGGGTTCAGATTTAATGATGCTAGCGCAATTGGCACGACAAAATTGTGGCATTGTGTTGTTGCCTGACACGATTGTTGAAGATTATGTTGCATCGGGTGAATTGGTTCGTGTTTTACCCGACTGGCACGCACCGCATGGTATTTTCCATGCCGTCTATCCATCACGCCGTGGTTTATTACCTGCTGTACGTGTATTTATCGACTATTTGGTCGAAAAGCTAACCATTCGTTAGCACATAGGATCTTTTGATTTCAGATACGAAACAGCAAAAAAAAAAGCTTATCTAAGACAGATAAGCTTTGAAAACTACAATCTAAAATAAGAAAGCTAAAACAAAGAAACTACAGCAAGTATCTTTGACTTCAATTATAGCGATTATTCATTTTTTAACAAATAGTTTAAAACTAAAGTCTAAGATGTTTTATCTATCAGTCTTAACCTGAAAGCATTCGTGCATTAAATTTCAGGATAACTCCCCGTACCTTCTGGCCACGGCGATAACACTTCAAAGCCTGTATCAGTCACAGCAACCATGTGTTCCCATTGTGCAGAAAGTGATTTATCTGTCGTCACCACCGTCCAGCCATCTTTCAGTTCTTTCACACGCGCTTTGCCCGCATTCACCATTGGCTCAATGGTAAATACCATGCCTTTTTTAAGCACCAAGCCTTGTCCAGGCTGACCATAATGCAGCACACTTGGTTGTTCGTGATACACCTGCCCAATACCATGTCCGCAATATTCACGCACAATGCTAAACCCTTCACGATGCGCCACACTTTGAATGGCATAGCCAATATCGCCCAAAGTCGCGCCCGGTTTCACCGCATGAATCCCTGCGCGCATCGCCTCATAAGTGGTATCGACCAGTTTTTTCGCTTCTGGTTTCACCTGACCCACATAGTACATACGACTGGTATCACCATAAAAACCATCTTTAATCACTGCCACATCAATATTAATAATGTCGCCATCTTTTAAAATGGTTTTGGATGATGGAGTACCATGACAGACCACTTCATTGGGTGAAATACAGGTGGTTTTGGTATAACCGTGATAGCCCACATTGGCAGGAATGACTTTTAAGGTATTTACAATATAATCGTGACACAAATCATCTAAGTATTCTGTCGTGACTCCGGGTTTGACATGCTCGCCAATCATCTGCAACACCTGAGCAGCCAAACGCCCCGAAATGCGTAATTTCTCAATATCTTGCTCTGATTTAATGCTGACTTTAAGGGCGCGCATGATGAACTCCTGACCTGAAGCCTGAGATTATAGCCGTTATTTAAAACCTACTCAAACCTACTCAATGTGGGTTTGATGTTTAATTCCTACTTCACCATCAAGAACCTAAAACATTTGCTTTAGGGATTACCTCAATTCCATAGGCTGTCACGGTGTAACT
>NZ_JBWKMK010000122.1:0-18358 GCF_056431365.1 Acinetobacter seohaensis | reverse complement strand
GCTTGGCCAGAAAAATGAGTCGTTCTCGCTGTTCTAAACTAAGTGGTACAGAAACAATTCGAGGCATGTGTGAACATCTGTTAACTAAAAAAACTTTTTCGCATGATTAGTTATTTTTGTCAACTTAACAAAACCTCGTTGATACTAAAAAAACCTCTCAATTTGAGAGGTTTTTTAGTATTTAATCAATTATTGCAAAAATAAATTCTCTTTAAAATAATATTAATTATCTACTTTGCTATGGGAGATTAGTCGATTATTTAAACTGAATCGCCCCATTCGCGCTGACGGTCATTTGCGATTCGCCTGCCGCAACTTCCTGCTCAGGAACCGCCATATCAGCCGATGCAGATTTCATCATGGCCATACGCGGTACTGGCTGTGGTGAATAATTGTTAGTATTCAGATTTAAGTTCACCAGTTGATAACTCGGTTTGTTCCAGGTCTGGGTGAGTGCCTGTGCGCGTTGCTGGAAGTTTTTGGTGGCTTCAATCATCAGTTCGCTTTCAACTTTTTTACGCTTTTCGTCAGATACCTTGAAATTAATCGACTGGGTCTGGAAGTGCTGTTGTAATTCAGCAATTAATTGAGATGTCGCTTTAAAATCTTTTGATTCTAGACGAATCTGGGCACGACCACGCCATTCTTTCAATTTACGGTTGTCATTGTCATAAATAGGGTAAGTACTTTGTGCCCCAGTCTCGATTTTCACAGTTGGATATTTGCGTGCTGTGGCAATTGCTTGATTCATCAGCTGGTTAATTTGAGTGGCTAGTTCAGCCGGCTGTTTGTGACTTTTTTCAATATATAACACAGCGTGCATTTGATCATTTGAAACTTCGCGTGTAGCTTCGGCTTGAACATTGACGATATTGTAATTTAAAGATTCATTTTGTTGGGCAAAAGCAGTGCTTGCAGCACCAACAGCCAACAGGGTAGCAGCGAGAGAAAGTAAGCGCATATTTTGACCTATTATTCAGGGGATCAGGATTTATGAAAAGCGTTTGAATTGATTTAAATAGTAACTTTGCTTTGTGAGGATTTTTAGTTGAATTTGTGGTGGCTTTGTAAAATATGCGTTAAAAATTGCAGCAAAAAAGCATTTATAAAATTCAATAAAAATAATGATCTATACTATTTTGAAAATAAATGCTGCATGACTTGAGAGATTGTGCAAAAAAACGTATAAAGGAAGTGGAAAGAGTTAAATTTTCTTTCCTTTGTCACAATGTAAGATGATAATTCAATCGAATCATCTGCAAGATATGTTTTTTCGATGAAATTAGGCAATATTTGGGTTAAACCTGTTTATTTTCTAGAAAAATTAGGTATTATCCCGCTTCCTAGTCTTGAAGAACAAAACTCTATCTCGCTAGATCAAAAAAGCACCGAGTCAAAGGACCGCAAGTCACCAGACTTATTTCTTTCAACCCATATCAGAGATGGTAATTCGATATGAGCGTTACTTCTGTAAACCCTGCCAACCATTCCACAAACGAATACTACTTGACTCGCCAAAGTCAGATGGAATCGAATGTGCGTAGTTATCCTCGTAAATTACCGTTAGCGATAGCGAAAGCACTGGGTTGTTGGGTTACCGATGTTGAAGGTACTGAGTACCTAGATTGTTTGGCTGGGGCAGGAACCTTGGCATTGGGCCATAACCATCCTGCGGTGGTTCAAAGCATCCAAGACACTTTAGCGAGTGGTTTGCCATTACATACCCTAGATTTAACGACACCTTTGAAAGATGCTTTTACTGAAGCGTTACTTTCACACATGCCTGGTGGTCAAGAAGAATACTGCTTGCAGTTCTGTGGTCCTACAGGTGCAGATGGCACAGAAGCGGCAATCAAACTTGCAAAAACCTATACAGGTCGTAGCTCAGTCATCAGCTTCTCAGGTGGCTATCATGGTATGACTCATGGTTCATTGGCGATGACAGGTAACTTGTCTGCAAAAAACGCAGTCAATGGTTTAATGCCTGGTGTTCAATTTATGCCATATCCGCATGAATACCGCTGCCCACTTGGTATTGGCGGTGAAGCGGGTGTAGATGCTTTAACGTATTATTTTGAAAACTTCATTGAAGATGTAGAAAGCGGTGTAACTAAGCCTGCAGCTGTGATTCTTGAAGCAATTCAAGGTGAAGGCGGTGTAGTGACTGCACCAATTAAATGGTTGAAAAAAATCCGCGAAGTGACTGAAAAGCACAACATCGTTTTAATTTTAGACGAAGTTCAAGCGGGCTTTGCACGTTCAGGCAAAATGTTTGCATTTGAACATGCAGGTATTGAGCCAGACGTGATTGTAATGTCTAAAGCTGTTGGTGGTGGTTTGCCATTGGCTGTACTTGCAATTAAACGTAAGTTTGACGCATGGCAGCCTGCAGGTCACACGGGTACTTTCCGTGGTAACCAATTGGCAATGGGTACTGGTCTTGTGGTGCTTAAAACCATTAAAGAACAAAACCTTGCACAAAATGCGCAAGAGCGTGGTGAGTTCTTACAAGCTGAATTGAAAAAATTAGCTGTTGAATTCCCATGTATTGGTAACGTGCGTGGTCGCGGTTTAATGATTGGTATCGAAATTGTAGATGAACGCCAAGAAAAAGACCGTTTAGGTGCTTATCCAGCAGACTCTCAATTGGCTGCTGCTGTTCAAGCTGCATGTTTTGACAACAAATTGTTGCTTGAGAAAGGTGGTCGTGGTGGTACGGTAATCCGTTTACTTTGTCCACTCATCATTACTCAAGAAGAGTGTGTAGAAGTCATCGCTCGCTTCAAGAAAGCAGTTGCTGAAGCGTTAGTCGCAGTTCGAGGCGCATAAGTTTATGGTAGATTTTGCAGAACATCGTAAAGCGTTACTCTGCAATGATGCTCAATCCATTGCTGACTACAGTGCAGCAATGGAACAAGCGACTCAAGCAGTCGCGGCATGGTTGCAAAATGACAAAATGTACACAGGCGGCAGCATTAAAGAATTGCGTGAAGCGATTTCTTTCCAGCCTGCAAAACAAGGTTTGGGTGTACAAAAGTCATTGGAACGCATGGTTGAGCTTTTCTTAAACAAAAGTTTAAAAGTTCATCATCCACATTCTTTGGCACATTTGCATTGTCCAACTATGGTGGCAAGCCAAATTGCAGAAGTTCTCATTAACGCAACCAACCAATCTATGGACTCTTGGGATCAAAGCCCTGCAGGTTCATTGATGGAAGTACAACTAATTGACTGGTTACGTCAAAAAGTTGGCTATGGTGCAGGTCAAGCGGGCGTGTTCACTTCAGGTGGTACGCAGTCTAACTTGATGGGTGTGTTATTGGCGCGTGATGCGTGTATTGCAAAGAACTGGAAAGATGAAAACGGTAATCCGTGGTCTGTTCAGCGCGATGGTATTCCAAGCGATGCAATGCGTAATGTGAAAGTCATTTGTTCTGAAAATGCACACTTCTCTGTGCAAAAGAACATGGCGATGATGGGTATGGGCTTCCAATCGGTTGTTACTGTACCTGTTAATGAAAATGCACAAATGGACGTGGTTGCACTTGAGCAAACCATGGCGCATTTAAAATCTGAAGGTAAGATCGTTGCGTGTGTGGTTGCGACTGCAGGTACAACCGATGCAGGCGCGATTGATCCGCTTAAAAAGATTCGTGACATCACTAATCAATATGGCGCGTGGATGCACATTGACGCAGCTTGGGGTGGTGCATTAATTCTTTCTAACAGTCATCGTGACATGCTTGATGGTATTGAGCTGTCTGATTCTGTGACACTGGATTTCCATAAGCATTACTTCCAAACTATTTCGTGCGGTGCGTTCTTACTGAAAGATGAAGCGAACTATCGTTTCATGCACTATGAAGCAGAATATTTGAACTCTGCTTATGATGAAGAACATGGCGTACCAAACTTGGTGTCTAAGTCATTGCAAACAACGCGTCGTTTTGATGCGTTGAAACTTTGGATGACGATTGAAGCATTAGGTGAAGAGCTTTACGGTTCTATGATTGATCATGGTGTGAAGCTAACCCGTGACGTTGCTGATTATATTAAAGCGACTGCAGGTTTAGAATTGTTGGTTGAACCACAATTTGCTTCAGTGTTGTTCCGTGTTGTGCCTGAAGGTTATCCTGCAGAGTTCTTGGATAGCTTGAACCAAAACGTGGCAGATGAATTATTTGCACGTGGTGAGGCCAATATTGGTGTAACTAAAGTCGGTAATGTTCAATCATTGAAGATGACGACTTTAAGTCCAGTGGCAACACTTGAAAACGTGAAAAACTTGTTAGGCCTAGTATTGGCAGAAGCAGATCGCATTAAAGATGCGATTGTCGCGGGTACTTATACGCCACCAATCGACTAATGCTTTCATTTTTTAGATTGTTATGAAATACAACAAATGAAGTCACTACGGTGGCTTTTTTTGTACCTAATTAAAAATGTTGCAGTGAAGTGTTGTAGCATTTTACTTGAATTTTTGTGATGGATTAGGTGTTTTTGGCTTAAATAATGCACTGCAGATGTCATAAAAATTACGAAATTGGCGAATAAATCATCAGTTTTGGAAGAAAAAACTATAACTAAAGATGACATTGGCATGAATTATTACAATTTGAAATTTAAATACTGAAAAAAATAAGCACTCTAATGTTTTGTTAGTTTTTGATTTTAAATGATTTAAAAATTATTTTAGATACGAAAAGCAAATATCACCAAAGCGTAACAAAGCTGTAACATGCCTGTCATATTATAAAACCACAATGCAGTTATCGAAATAAGTACAAAACTTAATAATAAGTGACGTACTCCGAATTTGCATAAATGAGAGAGAACAGAATGCGCTTTACTAACATCGCCATTGCTTTAGCCGTATCTGCAGCAGCTGTAGCAACAACTGCAAACGCAGCTCGTGACACCATCCAAATTGCGGGTTCTTCAACCGTTCTACCATACGCTAGTATTGTAGCAGAAGAATTTGGTAATACTTTCCCACAATTTAAAACTCCAGTTGTTGGTTCTGGCGGTTCTTCAGGTGGTTTGAAGCAGTTCTGTACAGGTGTGGGTGACAACACTATCGACATCGCGAACGCATCTCGTAAAATTAAAGATTCAGAATTGGCTGCTTGTAAAAAAGCAGGCGTAAACCAAGTTTTAGAAATTAAAATTGGTTACGATGGTATTGTATTTGCTTCTAATGCAAACAAAGCGGCTTATAAATTAAAGCCTTACCATGTATATGCAGCTATCGCAGCTCAATTACCATCTAAAGGTAAAATGGTTGCTAACCCATATACACGTTGGAATCAAATTGACAAAACACTTCCAAACGAGCCTATTACACTTGTAATTCCAGCGTCTAACCACGGTACACGTGAAGTGTTCCAAGAGAAAATGGTTGATGCAGGCTGTGAAGCTTATGCTGCGATCAAAGCATTAGATAAAGATGCGCAAAAGAAAGCATGTACTACTTTCCGTAAGGATGGTCGTGTAATCGAAATCGCGGGTGACTACACAGAAACACTTGCACGTTTGAAAACTTCTCCAAGCGCAGTAGGTGTATTCGGTTTAGGCTTCTATGACCAAAACCGTGACCGTTTACGTGTTGCAACTGTAAACAACGTATCACCATCTGAAAACACAATCTTAAATGGTTCTTACCCTGTATCACGTCCATTGTTCTTCTATGTGAAAGGTGAGCACCTTAAATCAATCAAAGGTTTACCAGAATTTACTGAATACTTCTTGAGCAAAAAAGTATCTGGTAAAGGTTCTAAATTAGACAAAGCGGGTTTGATCTCTATGTCTGATAAAGAACGCGCACAAGTTCTTGCAAACTTCAAAGCTGGTAAAGCGGTTAAGTAATTTGAGTTAAAGCAGCTGATGGCAGGATAACCTGCCATTGGCTTTTTGCTAAGAAATGTTTTTTCAAGAACACAAATTGAAAAAACAGTGGAGAATACATGAATCTGCTACTCATAGGTGTGTTATTGGCGATTATCGCCGTAGCCTATCAAATCGGGTTAAGCAAGAGCCGTAACCTAGCAGGTAAGGGAAATAACTCTGCAATGTTACATTCACGCCCAGGATATTATGGCGCGTTGGTAGCATTATGGTGTGGTATCCCTGCTTTTTTAATTTTGATTGTTTGGAACTTGGTAGAGCCAAGTATTCTAGAGCAAGTGGTAATTAATAATGTGCCAGCGCACATTGCTGCAAGCCTAGACCCTGCAAGTACAAGTGTTTTGGTTGATCGCGTACAAGCCATTGCATCTGGTTTTGGTGTGAGTGATACACCTGCTGCATACGAAATTGCAGCGGCAGAGCAATTAGCGAAAATTGAAACCATTGGTTCTTATGCCAAACTTGCGGTGGTGATCTGTGCGGCCTTATTTGGTTTGCTGTGGGCAAAGAAACATGTTTCACAACAATTCCGCGCACGTAACCAAGTTGAAAAAATCATCAACATTTCTTTGGCATTATGTTCTGGTGTTGCGATTCTAACTACGGTTGGTATTGTGATGTCTATGTTCAGTGAAGCGATGCGATTCTTTAGTTTCGTCAGCCCACTGGATTTCTTCTTTGGTACAGTCTGGAATCCTGGTTTTAGCACCTCGGGTAGTGCAGATGGCAGTTATGGTTTACTTCCATTACTGTGGGGTACATTGATGGTGAGTGGTATTGCTTTATTAGTTGCAGTACCTATTGGTTTAATGATCGCCATTTACCTTGCAGAATATGCATCGCCTAAATTCCGTGCATGGGCAAAGCCGACCATTGAAGTTTTAGCAGGTATTCCGACCATTGTGTACGGTGTATTTGCCATGATGATCATCGGCCCGTTCCTTAAAACTGCGGGCGCAATCATTGGACTAGATATTAATGCCACGAGTGCATTAACCGCTGGTTTAGTGATGGGCATCATGATTATTCCTTTTGTATCTTCATTGTCTGATGACATTATTACGCAAGTGCCGCGTGCGCTGCGTGATGGTTCTTTAGGCTTGGGTGCAACCAAATCTGAAACCATTCGTCGCGTGGTGATGCCAGCTGCATTACCAGGGGTGATTGGTGCATTCTTACTTGCTGCGTCACGTGCGATTGGTGAAACCATGATTGTAGTGTTGGCAGCAGGTAATAGTCCTTTACTACACGCAAACCCATTAGAAGCGGTATCTACGGTTACGATTACGATTGTGAACCAATTAACAGGTGATACAGATTTCGCAAGTCCGCAGGCATTGGTTGCTTTCGCACTTGGTTTGACCCTGTTCGTGATTACCTTAGGTTTGAACATTGTTGCACTATACATCGTGCGTAAATATCGTGAGCAATACGACTAATGAGTACTTCAAATACATCGTCTTTGGATCAGTTAGATCCACAAGCTGCTGCCGAATTACGTGAACAACGTAAAAAAACCATCGCCAGTTCATTGGGTAAGCGTCATCGTAAGGAAAAAACCTTCCGCTTGATGGGTCTCTCGGCAGTTATTGCAGGTTTATTCTTTGTCGTGTTGCTTTTTGGCAGTATTTTGGCCAAAGGCTTGCCAGCATTTTGGCAAAGCAGCATGAGCCTTCCAATTTATTTCGATCCAGCAGTTGTGAATGTAGGTCCAAAACCGAAAGCAATTGCAGGTGAGTCACCAGCCCAATACGAAGAACGTATGATTGCGTGGCAAACTGAAATGGGCATGGTAGATTGGGATGCCCTCATTGTGAACGGTATTATTGCTAAAGATAAAGCGCTAGAAGCACAGCGTGATGATCTTGGCTATTTATATACCAGTTCTGAAGCGTACCGTCTACGTGACATGGTGTTGGCTGATCCATCACTGATTGGTCAAACCAAAGATGTTAAAGTACTTGCAGATGCTAACGTAGATGTATGGTTAGAAGGTAATATTGACCGTAGCCTGCCAGATGAGCAGCAACAGTTAAGCCCTGAAGTACGTCAATTGGCAGACAAGTTAGAGTCACAAGGCATTATTGAAAGTACATTCAATACCAACATTTTTGTTAGCCCAGACTCACGTAGTTCTCCTGCAACATCTGGTTTGGCGGGTGCATTCATGGGTTCTTTATTCATGATGCTAATTGTGATCTTTATTTCGATTCCAATTGGTGTGGCATCGGCAATTTACTTAGAAGAATTTGCGCCAAAAAATGCCATTACTGATATTATTGAAGTGAACATTAACAACTTGGCTGCTGTACCTTCTATTGTATTTGGTTTGTTGGGTGCTGCGATCTTTATTGGTTGGATGCATTTACCATTGTCTGCACCATTGGTCGGTGGTTTGGTACTGAGTTTAATGACTTTACCAACCGTGATTATTACCACGCGTGCATCATTAAAAGCAGTGCCACCGTCTATTCGTCAAGCTGCTTTAGGTTTGGGTGCTTCTCGTTTACAAACTGTGTTCCACCACGTACTCCCACTTGCATTGCCGGGTATTTTAACGGGTGCAATTATTGGTGTCGCACAAGCTTTAGGTGAAACCGCACCATTGTTATTAATTGGTATGAGTGCTTTCGTTGCCAGTGTACCAGCAACTCCACTTGATCAATCTACTGCGTTACCTGTGCAAATTTTCTTATGGCAGGGTAATGAATTGCGTAACTTCTTTGAAGGACGTACCGCTGCAGCCATTATCGTATTGCTTGCGTTAATGATTGGCTTGAACAGCCTTGCAATCTGGTTACGTAAGAAGTTTGAAGTACGCTGGTAATTGAGGGCAGAATATGAATACTGTAGCAAGCACAGAAAAACCAAATTCCTTAGAACAGGATAAACAAGTGAATCCACAGCAAAGCCAATTTACATCTCCAGATGTAGAACAGAAGCAATCATCAACTTCGTTTGTTTCACAGTTTGATACACAAGCGTCTAGCAAAAAAGAAGCGAAGTCTTCAAATGTGAAATTAAGTACCAATGATGTGCATGTGTACTATGGTGAATCTGAAGCAATCAAAGGTATTGATTTAAATATCTATGAAAATGAAGTGATTGCATTTATTGGTCCATCTGGTTGCGGTAAATCTACTTTCTTGCGTACTTTAAACCGTATGAACGACACCATTGATAGCTGTCGTGTAACGGGTAAAGTGATGTTGGATAACCAAGACATCTATGACCCGAACCTTGACGTCGTATTATTACGTGCTCAAGTAGGTATGGTGTTCCAAAAGCCAAACCCATTCCCAAAATCAATTTTTGAAAACGTAGCCTATGGCCCTAAACTACATGGTTTAGCACGTGATAAGTACGATTTAGAAGAAATTGTAGAAAACAGTTTGCGTAAAGCTGGTTTGTGGGATGAAGTGAAAGACCGTTTGAACCAACCGGGTACTGGTTTGTCGGGTGGTCAGCAACAACGTCTTTGTATCGCACGTACCATTGCGGTAAGTCCAGAAGTGATTTTAATGGATGAACCGTGTTCGGCACTTGACCCAATTGCAACGGCAAAAGTAGAAGAGCTAATTTCTGAACTTTCTACTCAATATACGATTGCGATTGTAACGCACTCAATGCAACAGGCAGCGCGTGTATCTGACCGTACCGCATACTTCCATTTGGGTGATTTGATTGAAGTGAATGCGACTGAAAAAGTATTTACTCAGCCAGACCATCAATTAACAGAAGCGTATATTACAGGTCGTTTTGGTTAATTCTTAAAATCTGTAGAAAAGGACCGCAAATTAAGCCGATTTGCGGTTTTTTTATGACGAATGTTTAGTACCTAGCATGATTTTGCTTTTGCACAAATTAAACGGTAATGAGATTTAAAATCGATTAAATTAAGCAAATCAACAAGGTGATATTGAATTTTTAAGTTCAGCCCTCATCTTAAGTTAAGCACAAATAAAATTGAGAATTGCGGATCTATGTTATTTCATTTACCTAAACTACCTGCCGAAATTCGGATTAGTCATTTGAATGCGCGAATTAATGAACAACGAAAAAAAATTGCGCAAACCACGGCATCTAAACTCGAGCTATTACAACTTTCACAACAAATGGCACGTGAAGCGCGCGCCCGTAAAAAGAACAATCAAAAAATTTATGTGTTGGATTTTAAAGGTGATACTGCTGCGTCTGCTGTAGAGCAATTGCGTGAAGAAATCACCCTAATTTTGGCAACGGCCAAAGCTGGACGTGACCGTGTTGTGGTACGTTTGGAAAGTCCAGGCGGTATGGTGCATGGTTATGGGCTTGCAGCTGCACAATTGGTACGTTTGCGTGATGCAGGTTTCCATCTCACGATTTGCGTCGATAAAGTCGCAGCAAGTGGTGGCTATATGATGGCATGTATTGGTTCAGAAATTGTGTCAGCGCCATTTGCGATTTTGGGTTCTATTGGCGTAGTGGCACAAGTGCCTAACTTTAATCGCTTGCTCAAAGAAAAAAATATAGATTTTGAGATGTACACAGCAGGTCAATACAAACGCACTGTGACCATGTTTGGTGAAAATACCGAAGAAGGCAAGGCTAAGTTTGAAGAAGAATTGCAACAAACTCATGTACTATTTAAACACTTTGTCGAAAAATACCGTCCACAACTGAATGTTGAAAAAGTGGCAACAGGTGAGCATTGGTATGGTCAGGATGCACTGGATTTAAACTTGGTAGATAAGTTACAAACCTCAGATGAATACTTACTAAGTTTGTTGCCACAGCATGATATTTATGTGATTCAAACCCGTAAAAAGCCAACTTTGGGTGAAAAACTGGGTTTGCAAGCTGCACAAATGGCAGACAGTTTGATTCCTGCAGTGATGAATAAACTGGTTGATAGCCTAAGCAAAGCCAACAGCAGTTTGTTGCAAATCCGTGATCCTAAACTGTAATAGTGATGATCTAACTTCTAAAATTTATCTAAAAATTGCGCTCAATTGAGCGCAATTTTTTTATTCACTTTTATTCAAAAATATAGGGTCTTTGATTTAAGCATCTTAATTTTCAATTCAGCTTGATGTTATATCTTTGTGATAAGAACAAAACCACCTTGATAGATTGAATATGCAAACAAATAGTGTGCCCGCGAAGCAATCAACATCTACAGATTTAATGATTCGCTTTTTGCATGTGGTGATGCTGCTAAGTTTTACAGGGGCTTACTTAACAGGTGATGCGGAAGAATGGCATCAGTTACATATGGCTTTTGGCTATACGTTGGGGATTAGTTTAGCTTTACGAATCGTATGGCAGGTGTTGAGTATGTTGAACAGCACACAGCCGACAGGAATTTCTAAACGTTTAGGCATGATTCAACAATTTGTAAAACGCGATTGGAAACAGCCACAGCAGTTTTTTTCATTACCGTTTTTAAAGTCAGGCAGTTCCAGTGCGTTTCAATTCAGTATTTTGTTGATTTGGTTGGCATTGCCTTTAACTGTGTTGGTTGGATTTTTCACCGATTATACCCAAAGTCATACTTTAAAAGAGCTACATGAATTTGCAGCAAATTTATTCTTAGCTGCGGTATTGGTGCATTTAGCGAGCTTAACTTTAAGCAGCGTATTGTTTAAAAAATGGCTTGCCAAAACCATGTTTTGGGGGTCGGGTAAACCTGCAGTATTAACGGTGTTGATCTGGATGATTTCAGTCGCAAGTTTAGCTGGCTTCTGGTGGTGGTATTGGCAATAAATTTGGATTTAGTACGAAAGAGGCATCCTGTTAGGGTTTCTTGATCAAGTAGAAGCATCCCATCAGCATTGCTCCTATCGTTGCTAAAAGCATATCCATGTGTGCATCCCAAATATCACCTTGCTGACCATTATAATTTTCAGCATCTTCTGGCGATAAGCCAAGCGCAATGAGCCATTCCACCCATTCATAAATTAAACTGCTTGCCATGATAAATTGAATGACCAAAAGATATAAAACGATAGGTTTGTTTTTTGGAAACCAGACTTCAAACAAGCGCAATAAAACAGGATAGAGCAAAATACCATAAGCCAAATGCACAAAACGGTCATACATATTGCGTGACCAATCCATGCTCTGATCTAAATTGAAGCCAAAGCTGTGCAAAATCCAATCATTATAGGGCACATAAGAATACAGATAATGTGCTCCGACAATATGAATCAGTAAAAATATTAAATACAGCACAAAGCTAGAAAAACTCAGTCCTACTTTTTTAAACGCAATCAATAAAGCCGCGAGCATAAAAACTGTGCCTGCCTGATGCAGTAGATACGATTCAAATTCCAGTGGTTGAATACTGGCAGCAAGCATGGCGAGTATGACCAAGCCTAAAGCACAGTAATGTTGAATGCGGTATTGATTTTGCATGTGATTTTTAAGTTGGAAGATTTGTTTTATTCTAATAAAAATGCGAAGCCGAAGCTTCGCATTTTTGTATTGTGATGAATGCTTTTACAAATTAGATTTTAGCAATTAAATCTTGAATTTGTTTTGCTTGTTCAGCTGCATTACCTGTGTAAGTTGCAGGCGTCATTGTCGCTAAACGTGCGCGATCTGCTGCAGGAACGCCTTCCAACTCATTACCATTCACGAAATCTACCATCATGTCACGTGTCATAGCTTGACCACGTGTAAGAGCTTTTAATTTTTCGTATGGTTTTTCGATGTTATAACGACGCATCACAGTTTGAATTGGCTCAGCCAATACTTCTTGAGCATTGTCTAAATCTTCAAGAATACGTTGTGCGTTCAATTCAAGTTTGCCAATACCTTTAGAGCAAGCTTCAAATGCGATCAAGCTTTGTGCAAAACCAACACCCATATTACGCAATACAGTCGAGTCAGTTAAGTCACGTTGCCAGCGAGAGATTGGTAATTTTTCGCCTAAGTGAGCCAAGACTGCATTGGCGATACCCAAGTTACCTTCAGAGTTTTCAAAGTCAATTGGGTTTACTTTGTGCGGCATGGTTGAAGAACCAACTTCACCTTCTTTCAGTTTTTGCTTGAAGAAACCAAGTGAGATGTAGCCCCAAACGTCACGGTTGAAGTCGATTAGAATGGTGTTGAAACGACGTAGCGCATCAAACAATTCTGCCATATAGTCGTGTGGCTCAATTTGAGTCGTGTATGGGTTAAAGCTTAAACCTAAAGACTCTACAAATGCTTGAGAATGCGCAGGCCAGTTGATTTCTGGATATGCAGAAAGGTGAGCGTTGTAGTTACCTACTGCACCATTGATTTTGCCCAAAAGCTCAACTTGCTTGAACTGTTTGATTTGACGTGCAAGACGATATGCCACGTTTGCCATTTCTTTACCCAAAGTTGTTGGGCTTGCAGTTTGACCGTGAGTACGTGACAACATTGGTTGATCTGCATGTTTTTCTGCCAATGCAACAATCGAATCAATGATTTGCTGCATCGCTGCAACTAATACTTCACGACCATTTTTAAGCATTAAAGCATGTGACAAGTTGTTGATGTCTTCTGAAGTACAAGCAAAGTGAATGAACTCACCTGCATTTTTTAACTCATCAATGTTGGCAATTTTTTCTTTTAAGAAATATTCAACTGCTTTTACGTCATGGTTGGTGGTGCGTTCAATTTCTTTAATGCGGTTGGCATCATCTTCAGAGAAATCTGCAACAATTGCATCTAATGCAGCATTGGTTGCCGCACTGAAAGCAGGCACTTCGGTAATTTCAGGACGATTGGCAAGCGCTTGTAACCAACGCACTTCAACAGTCACACGAGCATGGATTAAACCAAACTCAGATAGGAAAGGGCGGAGAGCATTACATTTGCTTGCATAGCGCCCATCTAATGGCGAAAGTGCGGTTAAAGCGTTCATATCGATTCCTTAAACTTTGGAATTAAACCTAAAACAAAAGCGTGTTCAGCATGGTTTAAACCACCTGATACTGTAAACGCGCCAGATCTTGAATATCACGTAATAATTTACGTTTGCTAAATACCATGCCCCATGAACTGCCACCAAGTTGACGCCAAAGGTGTGCCATTTGTAAGCCTGTAAAAAGCGAAGCTCGAATTCGGTTGGTGTGTGCAGAATCCTTAAATGCTTCTGCATTGCCGCGTACCATAATGCGCGGGTTAATCTGTCCCGCAGTATCGACATAGGTTTGGGCTAAATTGGCAATAATACTGGGATGCAAATAGTTATGATCAAAAAATGAAAGTTGTTTTAAAATTTTTTGCTGGGATTGCTCAATAATTTCGACGTATTTAGGATTGCTATACACTTTTTTTTCTAATTGTAAGAGAGCCATCGCATATGACATAGGTAATTTAGTATTGGATAATTTAGGTAAACGCGATTTAGGGGCTGTATTAAAAGGCTGGTTGATACTGCTTTCTAGCGTTTTTAAACCCAAAGAAATATCGGCCAAATGATTAAAAAAATCCAAAGTTTGTGAACTGTGATTGCTACTTGGACGGATATTTAAACTGGCTTTAATCAATTGCTCAAAATAAAAGTTACCGCTTTCACCAATACTTTGTCGTCCTGTGAGTGCTGTCATGTGCGTAAGCTGGGTGGCTTGAAACACACCCGCTAACGCCAAGGCACGATTTTGGCGAACATTCAGAGTTGGTGACTGTTGAAACGGTAACTCTGTCATCCGAAACAATCCTTAAATAAAATCGGGTTTAGGTGCATTGGTATGGTGAATTACACCACCACCTAAACACACTTCGCCTGAATAGAATACGACACTTTGACCAGGAGTGACTGCGCGTTGTGGCTCATCAAATTCAACACGTACACCGCCAGGCATGCTGTCATCATTGAAAATTACACAATCTTGATCATCTTGGCGATAGCGAGTGCGACAAGTACAACGGAAGCCCGAGGCTGGAATTTCTTGTTCACCTGCCACCCAATCAATTGCTTCGCTCCATAAAATAGTGCTTTGCATGAGTGGATGTTCGTGACCTTGACCAATCACTAATCGATTGTTTTCAATATCTTTATGCAGGACGAACCATGCGCCTTCGGCCACGCCTTTTAAGCCGCCAATGCCAATCCCACCACGCTGACCGAGCGTATAGTACATTAAGCCGTGATGTTCACCAACCTCCTTACCATTGTCTAAAACAATTTTTCCAGCTTGAGCAGGCAAATATTGTTTTAAAAAGTCATTAAAACGACGTTCGCCAATAAAGCAAATCCCAGTCGAGTCTTTTTTCTTGGCGGTGACTAAATCCAGTTCTTCGGCAATTTTTCGGACTTGCGGCTTTTCAATTTCGCCCACAGGGAACAAGGTTTTGTTAATTTCACGACCATGCACTGCATGTAAGAAATAGGTTTGATCTTTATTTTTATCTAAACCACGTAACAGTGGAGCGTAAGCTTCGCCTTTGGAGTTGTACTGCGTTTCACCACGACGTGCGTAGTGACCTGTGGCAATAAATTCTGCACCCAAATTTATGGCGTGATCTAAAAAGGCACGGAACTTAATTTCTTTATTACATAAAATATCGGGGTTTGGCGTGCGTCCTGCCGCATATTCGGCAAGAAAATGCTCAAAAACTCGGTCCCAATATTCCATCGCAAAGTTGGCTGTATGTAATTTAATGCCGAGCTTGTCACATACCGCTTGCGCATCGGCAAGGTCTTCCATTGCGGTACAATATTCGGTGCCGTCATCTTCTTCCCAGTTTTTCATGAAAAGCCCTTCAACCTGATAACCTTGTTGAAGTAGAAGTGCAGCAGACACAGATGAATCTACACCACCTGACATACCTACGATGACACGTTGTTGCATAGGATTAGGCATCCAAATTAGAAATCAAGGGAGAATTTTGGTGCTCGTAAATGAGCGATAAAGGATAAGACTGACCACTGAGCGCATCTTGCACTGCTTTCATTACCAACGGACTTCGGGCACGTGCGGATTCAGCCAGTTCATCTGCAGACATCCACACAGTACCGATTATGTCGGGATCAAGCTGGGCTTGCGCATCATGTTGCAGCGATTCGGCTAGAAAGCAGAAGCGATAATAGGTGCGGTCAGGAAACATAGGCGGAGTATAGCTATAAATACCGAGTAAGGCATTAATTTTCACCCGATGCCCAGTTTCTTCCATGGTTTCACGTATTGCTGCTTCAATTAAGCTTTCGCCAGCTTCAACATGCCCTGCAGGCTGATTAAACACGCTATGCGTCACACCTTCTGTATGTTCTTCAACAAACAGGAATTTTCCGTTTTTTTCGATAACGGTGGCGACAGTAACGTGAGCAGTCCAAGCGGTCATTGAAAAGCACCATGGGGTAAAACGCATATTCTACAAAATTTAGGGGGATGTGGCTATGTTGAAAGGGGATTTCTTTAAGATGTTATCGCACCTGCATGCTCGGAGATAAATCAACAAAAATATAATCAACGTTTCGCCAAGAATAGCTTGAACGTTATAGATTTACTCTGATTTTCTACAGTCATTTTCAATCAATGTCTCACCATAAGTGCTATTTAGTTGTTGTTGCCAATGTTTAATATAGGTATTAATCCAGAGGTAGCTTTCATGTTTTTCAATTTGCGTTGGTAAATATGGCTTATATTTCTGCAGAAAAATCCCCATCCAGCAGATTTGATTGATTTGGGCAATATTTAGATCAGCATCAAAATGATAAGCATTGCCAATAGTTTGCTCATAGCCTCGTATTACAGCAACTTTTTCAAGTGTTGAAAGTAGTAATTGCTGCGTTAAGGGAGAGGGTTCGGATGTGGAGGCGATTTGGTACACTTTGGCATCAGATAACAATGTACCCACTATTCCACGATTAGCATTTTTCAGTGCTTCACTATTTTTGTCTGTTTGAGAGGCGAGTGAGCAGCTAGTTAAAAATAAGCAACATAATATACTAAGGGGTATTATGAATTTTTTTGTATAGAACATTGTCTGGATCACCTAAATATATACCTTGAGATTTTAATATTTGAATCATGTGTGGATTAAAATCCTGTTTAAAAACATCAATAAACATATTTCTATTAATTGTGATCGGCCCTCTGTTATTTTGGATTAAAAACATATCTCTAGTTGCATCAATCACATTAATTTTATCAATCTGATTTTGCAGGTTTTTAGCTTTCATTAAAGCTGACTGCAATTGATCGTGGGTTTTTAAATGAGGAATATCTTTTACTTCATCAATGGTAAAAGTCATAAGAAAACGTGCCTTAAATACAGCCTTTTGAAATTCAGCTACAATTTTAGGAGCCTCTCGCATCACATTTTTCATTAGATACTTGTGAAACTTTATATACATTTGAGTGTGAAATGCTGGATCCGATAAATATCCTTCGGGAAAATTATTGGTATCCCATTCCATTCCAAATCTGATAGCTGTGAGTAATTCTATTTTATTTGTGATGCTCGACCATTGATCTAAATTCATCATAAAGTTGTAAGGTCGAGTAACGTAATAATTGCGTACTTTAATAATGTTATTACATAATGGTTCTGAAAACTCACAGACGTTCTTTTCTTCTGGAAATGCTACCCAAGCATTAGATTTTCCAGAAATGGTACGACTATAAGCGGATGCTAACTTCGTGGTTTCCATATCATCATACCCATTCATTCATTGGTTGTGAAAAGTCAAAAATATGTAGACTGACCTGTTCGGATTTAATTCCTGTACGCAGAGTTTCAGTAAAACCATCATGATCAGTAAAGCCGCTATACTCTTGTCCATCATTTGTTGTTAATAGATAGAAGCATCCACTTATGGGTAGGTTGAATTTTTTATTGATAAGCTGGAACTGTAGTCCATGTTCTTCTAGGCGAATGCGGCTTCCTAGGAAACTTTGAGTAAGTGAGTATTGCTTGTTTTTTTGTTGCTGAGAGAAAGAAACAGTTTTTGGATGCGTTCCAACGACATGAGCTTGTTTGGGTATTAAAGTTGCTCCACAGGTAAAGTGATCCCCTACATAAGCTACTGCTTTACCATCAAGAATGACGTGATCCTGACTTTTGATTAGAGTTGACCACATTTTACATTTTGGACAGCTAAAGCCATCACCAGCTCTTAAGAAGGCAATCCCCATTTGGGTGATGCTATACTGCGTTGCAATAACTATTCCACCGTGTGAAGTCGTGGAGCCTTGAATGCCAAAAGGACGAGTCATAATTTAAATTCTTATTGGTATTGTGGTCTGGTGAATAAAAATATACTTACTAAAAAATAGATTGAAAATATGAGAGATAAATTTGTAGTGTTTTAAAAAAACTTGTTCATATTTTTCTATTTATAAGTATGTCTTTTATTAAAATTAATATAATAACCCCAGTTACGGATAAGCCAAAGATTTAATCACATGAATTTTAGGCTTATTCTTTTGGCAAAGTTGATACGCACATAGTGAAGAAAATACGCCTGCTAAAAAACCAGCAATCGAACGATGTT